>JBFWSD010000564.1:0-5251 GCA_050248575.1 Gemmataceae bacterium | reverse complement strand
CAGATCGAACCCAGGAATTCGAGCAAGGCCGTATTGAAGGCAGCCGGCGTCTCCAGCATGGTCAGATGCGCGGTGTTCGGCACCACGCGGATGCGGCTGTTCTTGATCGCGCCGGCAATCGTCTTCTGCAACGCCAGCGGCGTGACCGGATCCTGATCGCCCACCAGCAACAGGGTCGGGGCCGAGATCTTGCTCTGGTCGGCCTTGGCCGAGGCCGCGACAAGTGCGCGGCAATGGCCCGCGTAGCTCTGCGGGCAGTTGGAAAGCAGCAACTCGCGGACCAGCCCGGTCAGCGCGGGATTGGCCTCGCGCGTGGCCGCCGTCAACGCGCCCCCGAGCACCGCGTCGGCGATGGCGATCATGCCTTCTTTCTCGACGGTGTCGGCACGCTTGGTGAACGCTTCCTTGCCGGGCGGGCCCAGCTCGACCAGCCCGCCACACAACACAAGCGCCGCAGTCTTCTGCGGATGCTTGGCCGCAAAGTGCTGGGCGATGACGGTGGCCATCGAGTGCCCGACGATGACGGCCTGCTCGATCTTGAGATGGTCCAGGAGCCCGGCGGCCTCGTCGGCCCACGTGGCGATCGAGTATTCCTTCTTGCTCTTGTCCGAAAGCCCCGAGCCGGTGAGATCGTAAGCAATGACCTTGTAGTACCTGGAGAGCCCGACACGTTGAGCGTGCCAGACGTTGGAAGTGCCCCCCAGCCCGTGGATGAACAGGATGGCCGGGCCCTCGCCCTGCTGTTCGTAGTGAATGCTCGTTCCGTTGATGGTGGCAATCATGGCGCGGTCCTCTCATAGGGGATGGGTAGGCCGCGGAATATTGTAGCTGGCCCGCATGCCGTGGTCAGGGTGGTGTTCGGCGACGCAAGAGGTCACTGACCTTGGGCCACCTTGTTCGCTTCGCTCTGTTCTTGTGCGGTGGCCATGTCGGCGCGGGCACGGGCGTTGTCGGCAATTGCAGAAATGGTCAACAGATCGGGCTCAGCCGTGCGGATCACGGGCTGCGGGTAGACGCCAAGGAAGACGCACAGGACCACCAGCGGAGTGACGATGCTCAACTCGCGGAAGTTCATGTCACCGAGCTTGCCGGCCTCGCCGTGCTCGGGTTCCTTGACCGGGCCAAACAGCAGCTTGCGCATCATCGTGAAGAGGTACCAGGCGCCCAGGACGATGCCGCTGCCCGCGACGACGGCGAGGATATAGCCATGACCGGCAGCCTTCTCGTACTCGAAGATGCCCGCCAGCACCAGGATTTCGCCGATGAACCCGTTCAGCCCGGGCAGCCCGACGCTCGACAGGCAGGTGAAGACCATGAAGGCGCCGAACAGGGGCATACGCGCCGCCATCCCGCCGTACTCGCTCAGGTTACGCGTGTGATAGCGTTCGTAGATCATGCCGATCAACAGGAAGAGCAGCCCGGTGGAAAGACCATGATTGATCATCTGCATCAGGCTGCCCATCAAGCCGACCTGGTTCAGCGTGAACATGCCCAGCATGCACAGCCCGAGGTGGCTCACCGAGCTGTACGCCACCAGGCGCTTCACGTCGTCCTGGCTGTAGGCACACAGGGCGCCATAGACGATGCCGATGGCAGCAAGACAGGTGACGACCGGCAAGCCAAGTGCCAGGCTCACATCCGGCGCGAGCGGGATGCACAGCCTGAGGAAGCCGTACGAGCCGACTTTCAGGAGCACGCCGGCAAGGTCAACCGAGCCGGCCGTTGGCGCCTCGACGTGTGCGAGGGGCAACCATGTATGGAATGGCACCAGGGGCACCTTGACCGCGAAGCCCGCCATCAAAGCGATGAACACCCAGAGCTGCACCGAGTTCCAGTAGTTGCGCGTATCGACGTCGGCCGTCATCAGCTGCCCGTGCACGAGCTCCACCAGGCGCGGGATGGAAAAGGTCATCACGCCCGTCTGGTGATACGCGGCGAGCACCACGCCGAAAATCCCCAGCAGCGTGAGCATGCTGCCCAGGAAGGTGTAGATGAAGAACTTGCGGGCCGCGTAACGCCGTTCCGGCCCGCCCCAGATGCCAATCAGGAAGAACAGCGGCACCAGCGACAGCTCGAAGAACACATAAAAGAGCACGATGTCGAAGGCCAGGAAGATTCCCATCATCGTGGTCTGCAAGACCAGCAGCCACGCATAGAACTCATTGACGCGCTCGGTGATGTGCGTCCAGGAGATCAGCACCGAAGGCAGCATGAGGAAGGCAGTGAGGACGATCAGCCAGATATTGAGGCCGTCGATGCCCATGTAGAACTGAACCTTGCCCGGGCCAAGGTCGAGCAGATCCCAGGAGGTGCCGTGGGGATTCGTGCGCGTGGAGCCGTCGGCCCCTTGAATCAGGGCCGGCGAACCAGGCACGAACTCGGGACGGAAGGTTGGCGTGCCCGCGCTGGACGTGACGCCCTTGCGCGAATCGTATTCGCGCTGCATGGCCATGAAGCGGCCCGCCAGCACCACGGCCAGAACCAGCTCCGCCACCGATGCGCCCAGGCAGATCCAGCGAATGGCGTGCAACTGCTCGCGGCCCAGAAACGCGACCAGAATGGCTCCTGCCAGGGGCAGCAGCAACAGTCCCAGGAGCAGAAGATGTTCGTTCGTCATGGGCCGGGGACTCCCGTGCTCGAGCTTGATTCCACGCTATGTTACGGAAACAGCGCGCGGAAACCAGAATTCGTTTGCGAAGGAGAGGCATGCCCATGAAGACCGCGTGAACAGGCGGCGCAATCCCGTCCATCGTTGCCCACCGAACCGAAACGCGCGTGGTTCTGCCCGTGGGCAGCCGACGCATCAAGTTTCCTTTTCGGTGTGCCGATGCAGCAAAGGAGTCCATGTCTTGCTCGCGAAGAGATACGCACCAGAGGTGACAACGTGTTCGAGTCCTTCTTCAAAGAAAAGCTGGGTCCGCTGGTCTTGCGGCTGGCGGTCGGGCTGGCATGCGTCTATCACGGCTTCCAGAAGATCCAGGCCGACGGTGGGGCAGCCTGGACCTCGGGCCTGTCCACGACCTGGCAAATGGCCATTGCCTGGAGTCAGTTCGGCGCTGGCCTGGCGATCCTGCTGGGCCTCTATACCAGGCTGGCTGCGGGCGTCATCATCACGCTCACCGTCGGCACGCTGTTCTTGTGGCAGGGCTGGTATACCTTCCGCTTGCCGCTGTCGACGCTGGAGCCATACATCATGTTCACTCTGGTGAGCATGGCCCTTCTCTTCGGCGGGGCCGGCGAACTGGCGCTCGATGCACGCGGTGGCGGGAGCAAGTCGAGCGCAGGCCCCGCCCGCAAGAAAGCGGCCGCCTGAGAACTTGGATTGCTTGATAGCCGAGGCGCGGCCAGGGGTTGCCCTTGCCGCGCGGCGCTTCATTTGCGCGAAACCGTACAGACCTGTGCGCGGCGAGGAATTGATTTGCATCAGACAAAATCTTCTTGCTCGCACTTCTGTTTTGCCGTAAACCAGGAAGTCGGCCTCCGTTCCGCCATCGCCTGGTGACGCGCCGGGCAATCGGACAGCCCCGTCGGCAGCCGATTGCTACAATGGGTGTTTCCAGCCCTGTCCTGTTCGTCGCCGCCCGAGCATGACCGAGATCAACTGGCAAGAACTGGCATACACTCTCTTCGAAGAGGCAGGCGACGCCCTCTTTCTCTTCGACCCGGAGACGGAACAGCTTGAAGACGTCAACCCCATGGCGCAGCGGCTCTCCGGCTACACTCGCCATGAGCTGATGCGTATGAAGGTCACCTTCCTGTTCCGCGCCGAGGTACAGGGGGGCTTGCAGCGCTTGCGGCAGGCTTTTCGTCGCACCGGGCTGTTTCACTCTCAAGAAGGCTTCTGGCTTCGCCACCAGAAGGAAGGCCTGTGGATCCCCGTCAACCTGACGATCACTCGCCTCCACACCGAGCCGCGCACCCTGGGCCTGATCACGGCCCGCGACATCCGCGAACAACGCGACGCCCACGAGCAGCTCAAAAAGATCGAAGCCGAGCTGCGCCGGGTCACCAGCTCGGTGTCGGATTGCTTGTGGAGCTCCGAGGTTGATAGCACGGGCCGCTGGAGCTACGTCTATTTCTCGCCCGTGGTGGAACGGATCAGCGGCCGACCGCCGGACGCCTTCACCACCCTCGAACGCTGGCTCGAGATCGTCTATCCCGACGATCGCGCCGCCGTCGAGAAGAACTACGCCCGCTTCAAGACCGGGCAGGCCGGCTCCATCGAATATCGCCTGCGCTGGCCCGACGGCACCGTGCACTGGGTCCGCGACAGCGTCATGGTCACGCGCGGGCTCAACGGCAAGTCGTTGTTGCTCGACGGCGTGCTCTCCGACATCACCGAGAACAAGCAAGCCTACGAAGCGCTGCGCGAGAGCGAGGCCAGGCAACGGGTCATGATGGACCAGATGCCCGCCTGCATGTGGGCCGTCGACAATGACCTCAACATCACACTTTCCGTGGGCGCCGGTCTCGCCGCACTGGGCGTCAAGCCGGGCGAATTGGTGGGCACCAAGCTCACCGCCTACATCGGCAGCGACGATCCGAACAACGAACAGCTGGCTTCCCACCTGCGCGCCCTGCGCGGCGAGTCGGTCAGCTTCGATACGGAATGGCAAGGAGTCTATTTCCGCTCGCACATCGAGCCGTTGCGGCGTCACGACGGCAGCATCAGCGGCTGCATCGGCGTCTGTCTCGACATCACCGAGCGCATGCGTTTTGCCCGCGAGCTGGAGAAGAGCCAGCGGGCCATGGCCACGCTCATGTCGAACCTGCCCGGCATGGCCTACCGTTGCCGCAACGACCCCGACTGGACCATGGAGTTTGTCAGCGAGGGCACCTACGAGCTGACGGGCTATCATCCCGCCGACCTCGTGGACAATCGCACCACGGCCTACGGCAACCTCATTCATCCCGATGATCGCGACATGGTCTGGCAGGAAGTGCAGCGTGCCCTCACGGAACGCCGCCCCTTCCGCCTGCTCTACCGGATTTTCACGGCGGCCAAGCAAGAAAAGTGGGTCTGGGAACAGGGCCGCGCCATCGAGAGCGACAACGGCGAGCTGATCTCTCTGGAGGGCTTCGTCACCGATATCACCGATCGCAAGCGTTTCGAAGAAGCCCTGCACACCAGCGAGGCCAAGTATCGCTCGCTCATCGAAAACCTGACCCAGGCCATCTTCCTCAAGGATCGCGAGCTGCGCATCGTGGCTGTCAATCAGCCCTTCTGTCAGAGCGTGGGCAAGTCGGCCCA
>JBFWSD010000563.1:0-5255 GCA_050248575.1 Gemmataceae bacterium | reverse complement strand
AACTCGAGCAACGGGTCGCCCTGCAGGACCAGGTCGATCTCGACGAGATTGGCCCCCTGGTGCTTGCCTTCCAGACGCTTGTCGAGAAAGGCGCGGCGGCCCTCGGCGGTGAGCATGTTGGCCGGGCTGACCACGTCGACCAGCGTGACCAGCCGGGTCTCGTTGCGCTGGCGGATCTCGATGTATTCTTCGAGGTGTTCCTCGCGCACCACCGAGGTGAAGAGGGCCTGTTCGCTGGCATAGTGCCGCTGGCCAATGCGCGCCTTGTAGCGATCCACCAGCCCGGGCAGCAGGATCTGATACAGGCACGTGATGAGCTGATGGTGGAACCCGGCCCAGACCCGGTCCAATTCGAGGTATGGATCCATTCCTGGAAAGGGGCTCGGCATCGACGCAAACTCCGTGAGGAGGCTAGAAGACTCTGAAGGTGTTCGAGAACCGTTCCTTCTATATAAGCGTCCTCTTGCGCTCGTCGCAAGTGGGGTGTGCAAAATCTTGAGGGGCTCAGGAAGGAGAGCGGCCTTGCGAGATCGGCCCGATCCGACCAGAATACCGCTTGTCCAGGAGGGACCCGTGGCAAAAGCGCAAATCTACCTGTGCGGTGCGAATTCGACGGCCGCCGACGACATCCGGGCTGCACTCGCGGAGGCCAACTGTGAACTGGTCACGGCCCTCGAGGGCGCCCAGCTGGTCATCATGGTGGCGGGCAGCGTCGACGAGGTCGTGGCCAGCTGGCACACGCTGCGCGACGCCATGGCTGCCCTGGCCCAGCCGGGCCGCGAACTGAGCGGCCGCGACATGGTCATTCCGGTGCTGGTCGTCAGCTCGTCTTCGGAGGTTCGCACCGGGCTGCTCGAACGCGGCGCTGACGCTGCGCTCGCGCATCCGTTCCACCCATCCGAGTTCCTGGCCCAGGCGCTGGCGTTGTTGCGGACGAAGGCGCGGCAGGACCAGCTGTTCGATTCGGCCGACGAGATTGCCCGCGTGCAGCGTCGCCTGCAGCAGTCGTTTCAACAGCTCGATGCCGAGCTGGAACTGGCCCGCCGCGTGCAGCAGAGTTTTTTGCCCGCGGCCATGCCGCAAGTGCCGGGCGTGCAGTTTGCGGTGCACTGTCGGCCCTGCGGCCGCGTCGGCGGCGATTGCCACGACGTGTTTCGCGTGGATGAGAAGCATGTGGCCTTTTACCTGGCCGACACGCCGGGCCACGGGGTGGCCGCCAGCTTGCAAGCCCTCTATCTCAAGCGCGGCGTCCGCGCCAAGGAAATCACGGGCAACCAGTATCGCCTGACGCCCCCCGATGAAGTGCTGCAGCGGCTCAATCGCGAGCTGATCGCATTGAGCCTGGCCGATCAGCCCTTCGTCACCATGACGTATGGCTTGATCGACGCCAGCCAGAAGACGCTGCACTACGCCCGGGCCGGGCAGCCCAGACCGATCTACCTTCCCGCGGAAGGGGAACCGCAGGTGTGGCCCTCGACCGGGCCGCTGCTCGGCGTCTTCAACGCCAGTTTCACCACGCACGTTCACGAGTTGCGTGCGGGCGACAAGGTCCTCTTTCACACCGACGGCGTCGAGGCGCTCGGCGCGGACAAGCTGCTCGAGACGGCTGCCCGCCTGCGCGAACGGCCCCTCGCCGAGTTCGTGGCATGCCTTGCCGCGGAATGGCCCCGCGAGGTCACTTCGCTTGACGATGTCACCCTGCTAGCATTGTCGATATCCTGATACCACATCCTGCGGGCGAGCCGGCAGCGTCAGCTCCGGGAAGGCGTTGGGTTCTTCCGCGCTCGCCAGGCGCCGAGACAGCAACTGGAGATAACCTCATGAAGCGAATCGTCGTGTGCATGATTTCGGCGTGTGTCTGGTGGCCGGCGGCTGACAGCCGCGCGGCGGAGGCGGGCAAGCCCAACATCATCGTCATCCTGGCGGACGATCTTGGCTGGAGCGACGTGGGCTTCAACGGCTGTCGCGAGATTCCCACGCCGAATCTCGACGCGCTGGCAAAATCCGGGGTGCGGTTGCAAGCGGGCTACGCGTCGCATCCGTATTGCAGCCCGAGCCGCGCCGGGCTGCTGAGCGGCCGCTATTCCCAGCGCTTCGGCCACGAGTGCAATCCAGGCTTCAACAAGACCGACGGGCTGCCCCTCGAGGAGACGCTGTTGCCCGCCGTGCTCAAGCAACACGGTTACGCCACGGCGGCCATCGGCAAGTGGCACCTGGGAGACGATCCGAAGTTCTGGCCCACCGAGCGCGGCTTCGATTTCTGGTACGGCTTCAGCGGCGGCGGCATGAGCTACTGGGGGGACACGAATCCCAAGACGCCGTTGCGCGGCGTGCTCCGCAACGGCAAGCCGGTGCCGAAGAGCGAGCTGACGTATCTGACCGACGATTTCTCGCGCGAGGCGGCAGACTTCATCGGCCGCAGCCGCGGCAAGCCGTTCTTCCTGTATCTGGCCTACAACGCGCCGCACTCGCCCGACCACGCGACGCGCACGCATCTGAAGAAGACCGAGCACATCGAATACGGCGGCCGGGCCGTCTACGGCGCCATGGTCGCGGGCATGGACGAAGGGATCGGCCGGGTGCTGCGCAAACTCGACGAGCTCGAGCTTCGCGACAACACGCTCATCTTCTTCTACAGCGATAACGGCGGCCGGGCCGAGCACGCCGTGAATTTTCCCTTCCGGGGCCACAAGGGCATGCTCTTCGAAGGCGGCCTTCGCGTGCCTTTTTGCGTGTCGTGGCCGGGACACATCCCCGCCGGGCAGACCGTGAAGCAGCCCATCACCGGGCTCGACGTGTTTCCCACGGCGCTGGCGGCGGCCGGGATCAAGGCGCCTGCCAGGGTGGGCCTCGATGGCGTGAACGTGCTGCCCGTGCTCGAAGACCCGAAGCGCGAGCTGCCCGCGCGCACGCTGTTCTGGCGTTACACGACCGGTGAGAACGAGTATGGCTATGCCGTCCGGGCGGGCCGCTACAAGCTGGTCTCGAGCATCTACAAGGGCAGGAAACTCCTCTTCGACCTGGACGCCGACCCCTATGAAGAGCACGACATCGCCGACCGGAATCCCATCCTGGTCCGGGAACTGACGCAGCAGTACGACGACTGGGCCAAGCAGTTGAAGAAGCCCCTCTGGCTCGATCCGCATGGCGTCAATGTCCGCAAGGAGGAGGCGGCCCGGCAACAGGCGGTGGACAATGCCAGCCGCGGCGAGAAGCGTGAGTAATCATGGCGGTCGAGCGCATCGTTCTCGATACGAACATCCTGGTGGGCAGCGCGTATGCGCCGGGCTCGGCCAGCCGACGCCTGGTCGACGCTTGCCTGGCGGGAGAACTCTGCCTGGTGCTGAGCCCGGCGCTGATGAGTGAATACGATTTCATCCTGGCGCGGGCGGTGCGGCGGCCCGGGCTTGACGAGATCTGGCAGCGGCTGAAGGCCGGCGCGTTGCTCGCCGAACCCGTCGAGGTGCCGCGTCTCGTGCCCGAGGATCCGGACGACGACAAGCTGCTGGCCACGGCCCGGGCCGGCGCGGCCACGGCCCTCATCACCAGCGACCACCACTTGCTGCGGCTCGATCCTTACGAGGGGATCCGCATCATGCGGCCCGGGCCATACTGGGAAGAACGAAGTCGGGCCGGGGGATAGGTTGTGCGCTGCGTCGACTTTGCCCATAATGAGCGCGACTCCAACTCACCATCAGGTTTTCGCAAATGGCTCGTCGCTTTCGTTACAAGGACATTCAGTTGCCGCAGCTGCGGAGTTTCTGCGCGGCGGCAACGCAGAACAACTTCACCTCGGCGGCCCGTTCGCTGGGCCTGTCGCCCCCCACGGTCTGGGAACAGGTGCGCGGGCTGGAACGTCGGCTGGGCGCCACGCTGCTCAATCGCAAGGGGCGTTCGGTGGAACTGACGCCCGAGGGCAAGCTGCTCCTGGGTATCATTCAGCCCCACATCAACGGTCTCGATTCGCTCGAGAAGCTGTTCGAGGCACAGCGGGCCGAGCTGCCCCAGCGACTGGTGGTCTCGTCGACGCCGAACATGCTTTCTTACCACCTGGTGGCGCCGGTGCGGCGTTTCATGGAGAAGTATCCGAGCGTGTGCCTGAACCTGAAGCCGAATGTGCGGGTGGAGGAGGCGGCCCGCGTCGTGGAGCGCAACGAGGCCGATCTCGGCGTGGTGCCGTATTTTCCTGCCCTGCAGAATATTGCTGCCCTCGAGTATGAGCCGCTGTTCGACATGGACCTGATGCTGTTGACCGCGGTGGACCACCCGCTGGCGAAACTGAAGAAGGTCACGCCGCAAGACCTGGTGCAGTATCCCTTGATCATGGGGCTGGACGGCACGCATTCGCGGGCGGCCCTCGAACGCATCCTGCGCCGCAACAACCTGCTCGAGCAAGTGCAGCTGGTCATGGAAACCAGCCACGCGGAGGTCATTCGCAACTACGTGTCGGCGGGCATCGGGGTGGCTGTCTTGTTCGTCGCGCCCGAGCTGGGCAAGCAGAGCGTGCCCTTGCATCAGCGCGTCTTCGATGCCAAGGTGGAGAGCCTGCCCGTGGGCATCGTCTACCGCCGCGGCGCTCATCTGACGCAGGTGGTCGAGGAGTTCCGCGATATCCTGCGCAAGCTGCTGGGCAAAGCGCGCAAGCCGCGGGCGTGAGTCGTGAACATGTTCCGCTGGCTCGAATCCTGGCTGACTCCCTGTCCTTCTCACCTGCGCGACATGGGCTACCTGCGCGAAACGCTCAATGTCCGCGCTTGCCGCGATCAGTGCTTTTTTGCCTGGGAGCCACATCTGCGACGGACCAGGGCATTGATCCTGTCGGCCGTGGCGGGCTGTTCCGCGCGACGCAAGGCCATCCTGCTCGGCGCGGGGATGCTGCACGATGTGCCCGTTGAAGAGCTGTCGGCCCGCTTTCGCGAAGTGGTGCTGGTCGATATTCTGCCCACGCGCGCGGCGCGCCGGGCGGCCAAACGCTGGCCCAATGTCCGCTTGTTCCCGGCTGATGTGACCGGCACCATCGAGGCGGTCCATGCGGCCGCCCGCCGGCCGGGCTCGAAGCTCCCGACCGTCGAGCCCGATCTGTTTTTCGATGACGACGAGGTAGACCTGGTTGCTTCGATCAATCTCTTGTCGCAGTTGCCCTACTTGCCTGTGCAGTACTTGAAGCAGTGTGGCCATCATGCTGACGAGGCGGTCGAGGCCTACGCCCGCGGCGTGGTGCAGGCTCATCTCGAGTATCTGGCGCGGTTTGCCTG
>JBFWSD010000562.1:0-5256 GCA_050248575.1 Gemmataceae bacterium | reverse complement strand
CCCATGTTCGAAGGCATCCACCGCGGGCTGAGCGACGCGCTCAAGATGTTGCGCGGACGCGGCCGTCTCACCGAGGCCAACATCCGCGATGGCCTGCGCGAGGTCCGCCGCGCCCTCCTCGATGCCGACGTCAACTTCGAAGTGGCCCAGGAGTTCATCCGCCGCGTCACCGACAAGGCCGTCGGGCAAGACGTCCTCAAACGCATCGACCCCAGCGAGCAGATCATCCAGATCGTCTATGAAGAGCTCGTCAACCTGATGGGGCCGGTCGATCACAACTTCCGCTTCGCCAAGGACCGCCCCACGGTCATCATGCTCTGCGGCCTGCAGGGTAGCGGCAAGACGACCACCGCGGGCAAGCTGGCCCTCACGCTCCACGAGCGGGGCCGCAAGCCCCTCCTGGTTGGTGCCGACTTGCAACGCCCCGCCGCCATCGAGCAGATCAAGGTCCTCGGCGAGCAGATCAAGATCCCCGTCTACAGCGAGACGGGCGTCAGCCCGGTGCAGGTATGCCGCAACGCCCTGGCGCACGCGGGCAAGCAGCTCCTCGACACGGTCATCCTCGATACCGCGGGCCGCCTCCACATCGACGAGATGCCGATGGACGAGCTGCGGCAAATCGACAAGCAGTGCAAGCCCGACCAGATCCTGCTCGTCTGCGACGCCATGACCGGGCAAGACGCCGTGCATAGCTCCAAGGCTTTCAATGAAGCCCTTGAGCTCGACGGCGTCATCCTCACCAAGCTCGACGGCGACGCCCGCGGCGGCGCGGCCCTCTCCATCAAGGAAGTCACCAAGGTCCCCATCAAGTGGATCGGCATCGGCGAGAAGCTCGACGCCCTGCAAGAGTTCCACGCCGAACGCATGGCCCAGCGCATCATGGGCCAGGGCGACCTCATGTCGATCATCGACAAGGTTGCCAAGATCCAGCAGGAAGTCTCTGCTGAAGAACAGCAGGAGATGCAGGAGAAGCTCAAGAAGGGCGACTTCACCCTCGACGACTTCCGCAAGCAGTTCGAGCAGATGGCCAAGATGGGGGGCATGGGCGAGCTCATGAAGAGCATGCCCGGCATGGGCGAGATGATCCCCGAGGGGGAAGATCCGGAAAAGGCCCTGACGCGCATCCAGGGCATGATCGATTCGATGACCAAGAAGGAGAAGGGCAACCCGGACATCATCGACCTGAGCCGCCGCCGCCGCATCGCCGCCGGCGCCGGGGTTGAGCCCCACGAGGTCAAGCAGTTCCTGAACCAGTTCGACCAGGTCCGCACCCTGATGCGGCAGATGGCCAACATGTCCATCTGGGAGCGGATCAAGATGGCCACCAACCTGAACAAGATGGGGGCCTTTTTGCCCGGTTCCAATATCCTTAAGAAGAAGGGCAGCACCGTCCAGGAACGGAACCCGCGCGAGCTGGCCGAGGAACGCAAGAAAAAACGCAAGGCCGAGAAGAAGTCCAAGAAACGAAACAGGTAACGTTGATTGCAGATTTCGATTGCAGATTGATGCAATCCGAAACCTGCAATTTGAAATCTGCAATCTGCAAGCGAAGGAGAAGTCCGTGGCAGTTCGCATTCGCATGAAGATGCTGGGCCGCAAGCATCGGCACTACTTCCGGGTGGTGGCGATCGACGGCCGTCAGCCCCGTAACGGCCGGATCATCGAAGAGCTCGGCTCGTACGATCCGAGCATTGCCAACACCGACGAGCGGGTGACGTTGCAGCCCGACCGCATCAAGTACTGGCTGAGCGTGGGCGCCAAGCCAAGCGAGAAAGTGGCGGTGCTGCTCAAGAAGTACATGAAGAAGTTCGAGGACAAGCAGGCCGCGGAAGCCGCGGCTGCACCGGCGCCGGCGCCGGTCCAGTGACCTGGATTGCAGATTTGAGCGATTGCCAATCTGCAATCTGAAATCTGCAATCTCCAATGCGCTTTGACGTGCTGACCCTGTTCCCGGACATCTTCGCCGGATACCTGACCCAGAGTATCCTCAAGCTGGCGCTGGACAGCGGGCTGGTGGAGATCAACCTGTGGAACATTCGCGACTGGGCCGCGGGCAAGCATCAAAGCGTGGATGACCGCCCCTTCGGCGGCGGGCCCGGCATGGTAATCATGCCCGAACCGGTCTTTGCGTGCGTCGAAGAAGTGCAGCAGCAAGCCGCCGAGCCCGGGCAGCTCATCATGCTCACGCCGGCGGGCGAAAGGTTGACGCAGCCCGTCGTCAAGGAACTGGCCGGGCTGAAACGGCTGCTCCTCTTGTGCGGCCGCTACGAGGGCTTCGACGAACGCATTCGCCTGGGGCTGCGGCCCCGTGAAATCTCGATCGGCGACTTCATCTGCAATGGCGGAGAAGTGCCCGCCATGGTGGTGATCGACACCGTGGTGCGTTACGTGCCCGGCGTGCTGGGCGACGCCGACAGCGTGAAGGAGGAATCGCATTCCGAGGCGGGCCGGCTCGAGTACCCGCAATACACGCGTCCGCGCGAGTTTCGCGGCATGAGCGTGCCCGACATCCTGCTGAGCGGCAACCACCAGGCCATCGCCGCCTGGCGCCGGCAACAATCCGAGGCGCGGAGCCAGCCGCGGCCCACTACCGAACCAAGCGAGACCGAGGAGAAGAAAGAAGGGAGCCATGAAGAATAAACTCTTGGAACTGGTCGAGAAGTCGAGCCTGCGCGAAGATGCGCCGCAGTTCGAGATCGGCGACCAGGTCGAGGTGCACCAGCGCATCCTCGAAGGTCAAAAAGAACGCGTGCAGATCTTCAGCGGCACGGTGATTGCCCGCCGCGGCGAAGGCATGCGCGAGATGTTCACCGTCCGCCGCATCGTGCAGGGCGAAGGCGTGGAGCGTATCTTCCCGCTGCACAGCCCGAAGATCGCCAAGGTGAAGGTGAAACGGACGGGCCGCGTCCGCCGCGCCAAGCTCTACTACCTGCGCGACCGCGTCGGCAAGGCCACCCGCCTCCGCGAACGCACCGGCAAGGGCGAAGCCACCACCGCCTCCAAGAAAAAGAAGACGGCCACCAAGGAAGAGAGCGACAATTAACACGTGGGGCAGGTACCTGCCACGACGCTCCGCGTCGCTTGTCGCCCGTCTGTTTCGCCGCAGAGCGGCGAAGTGGTGCGTTTCGACGCTCTGCGTGGGAACGCACCACCGCGACGCCTGGGCAGACTGTGAACAAGATCCCTGTCTGTTTCGCCGCAGTGCAATGCGCCGACTGGTGGCTCGCTGCCGACTTTTCCGTTAGTGAATCTCCCGTCATTCGTCACATTCTGGGCCACTCCGTACCAGCAATGAGGTGTACGATGACCACGATCCGGATGGTAAGCGGCATGACCCTGTCCGTGCTGGTGTTCTTGGTGGCGGCACGGGCCGAGGACCCCGATCTGGAGCGCACGGTCGCCGTGCTGGTCAAGGCGCTCGGCGATGAAGATGCCCGCGGGCGGCAAGCAGGTGTCTCCGGCCTCATCCGTCTTGGCCCGAAGGCCTTGCCCGCGATGAAGAAGGAACTCGAAAAAACCAAGCCGCCCGTGCGCGACCGCCTGAGGGCCGTCATCGCCACCCTGGAACGGGCCGTCGACCAGGCCGCCAGCAATCCCGGCATCATCAAGAAATGGGACGGGTTCTTCATCGACGAGGAACTGCGCAAACAGGAACCAGCCGGCGGCATCATCCGCGATCAGGAATCGCTCGAGAAGTTGTGCAAGGCCTGGGAGTTCACCGGCGTACCCAAGGTCGACTGGAACAACGAGTTCATCCTGGTTATCACCGCCAAGGCTAAGAGCAAGATCGGCCTGGCCAAACCAATCGAACTGAAGGGGGACGACCTCCAGTTCGAGACCAAGATCCAGGAGGTGGAGGGCAAGGGCTTCAACTACATCGTGGCCCACGTCGGCCCGGCCACCAAGATCAAGACCATCAACGGCAAGCCGCTGCCCGCCTTCAAGCCCGCCGAGAAGCCGCAAGAGAAACCTGACGAGAAGAAGTGAGCCCGGCGTTTCTTTGTCCCTGCACGGATGCTGGCCATGGGCCGTTTGCCTGCATTCGCGAGGTGATTCCTTTGTCCGCCGAGAACGTTGCCCGCAAGCCGTGGTGGCGGCGCTGGTTTGGCAACCGCTCCGAGCGGGCCGCCGTCCGCTTCCTCAAGAAGCTCGGCTACCGCATTCTCAGCCGCAACTTTTCTTGCAACCTGGGCGAGCTCGACATCGTGGCCCTCGATGGCGAGTGTATCGTGTTCGTCGAGGTCCGCTCGACGGGCAACGACGACACCGACCGCCCGGCCCAGTCGGTGGACGCCACCAAGCAGCGCAAGCTGACCAGGCTGGCCCTCTACTATCTCAAGCGTTACCGGCTGCTGGGCCGCTCGGCCCGCTACGACATCCTGGCCCTCAGCTGGCCGCCGGGCAAGAGCGAGCCCGAGATCAGACACTACCCCAGCGCCTTCGAGCCCACCGACCGCTTCCAGATGTTCTCGTAGCGAAACCAGAAACCAGAAACCAGAAACCAGAAACCAGAAACTAGAAACTAAAACTAGAAACCAGAACCGGTCGCCATCGCCTGGTTTGATTCTGGTTTCTAGTTTCTGGTTTCTGGTTTGATTCTGGTTTCTGGTTTCTGGTTTGATTCTGGTTTCTAGTTTCTGGTTTCTGGTTTTCCTTCCAGCTTCTGGTTTCCCGTTTTGAGCCAGGCTTCGTTGAAGGCCATGACGTTAATGGCGGAGCCGCGGCCGCCGGTCAGGTAGATAGTGCCGTTGGGCGCCTGGGCCAGGTACATGTAGCCGAACATGTTGTTGAGCTTGTGGATGTGGGGCCACGTCTTGCCGTCATCGAAGGACAGGGCCACGAAGTTGCCCCCGATCGACGCACGCTTGCTGTCGGCGGAGGCAAACACCAGGGCGCCGCTCTGCAGGCGCAACACGGTTGGCTTCTGCCCGACCGAGATGCCCGGAAAGGGCGTTTCGACCATCTGCCACGATTCGCCCATGTCGGTGGAGACCACGCCGGGCATGGGGAACTGCCCGCGCAGGAAGGCGAACAGCGAACCGTCGCGGCGCTGATACAGGGCCGGATGGATGACGTACTTCTTGTCGCAGGCGGCCTTCATGTCCCCCTTGCCCACCGTCCAGGTGGCGCCGCGGTCCTTGCTCTTGATGATGCGTTCGTCGCGATGGCCGTCGCCGTCCACGGCCAGCACCAGCGTACCGTCGGCGGCCAGGATGGCCGAGCAGGGCTGGCTCAAACGCAGCGTTTCTTCGCGAT
>JBFWSD010000561.1:0-5263 GCA_050248575.1 Gemmataceae bacterium | reverse complement strand
GTACTCCAACAGAGCCCGGTTGGAGTACCGGCTTTAGCCGGAAGGAACAGGCTTGCGGTGAGAAGAATGGAGCCTCAGCCAGGACTGCCGGCTAAAGCCGGTACTCCAACAGAGCCCGGTTGGAGTACCGGCTTTAGCCGGAAGGAACAGGCTTGCGGTGAGGAGAATGGAGACTCAGCCAGGACTGCCGGCTAAAGCCGGGACTCCAACAGAGTCCGATTGGAGTCCCGGCCGCAAGGAACAGGATTGCGGTGAGGAGAATGGAGCCTCAGCCAAGGACTGCCGGCTAAAGCCGGGACTCCAACAGAGCCCGGTATTCCAAAATATTCGGGACGTGGACCAGCCTGGAGTGGTCGCGTGCCTCGGACGCACGAGAACGCTGGTTCGAATCCAGCCGTCCCGACTTCCACCCTTCGTTGAACGAGGAGGCTACTTCGCCCGCCGCTTCACGGCGTAGCCGTAGGACGTGGGCCACGAGGGCTCCGCGCCGAGCTCCTGCTCGGCTTTCAGTGCCCAGTAGGGCTCACGCAGCAGCTCGCGGGCAAGGAGCACCAGATCAGCGTCGCCGCCCGTGACGATCTCGTTGGCGTGGCCCGCTTCGGTGATCAGACCCACTGCGCCCGTCAAGATTCCTGCATGCTGACGGATCGTGCGGGCAAAGGGCACCTGGTAGCCCTTGCTCACGGGAATGCGAACCTTCGGCACCAGCGCCCCGGACGAGACATCGATCAGATCCACGCCCAGTCCCTTCAGTTGCCGGGCCAGAATCACGGATTGTTCCACGTCCCAGCCCCCTTCCGCCCAGTCGGTGGCCGAGATGCGCACAAACACGGGCAACTCGGCGGGCACCCGGCGGCGCACCTGTTCGGCGACCCGCAACGTGAGGCGCAGGCGATTGTCGAGGCTGCCGCCATACGCATCCGTGCGCCGGTTGCTCAGGGGGGACAGGAACTCGTGCAGGAGATAGCCGTGGGCCGCGTGAATCTCGATGACGCGGAAGCCGGCGGTCAAGGCCCGGTCCGTGGCGGCCGCAAAGGCGGCGACGACCAAATCGATGCCCGCTTCGTCGAGCGCGGCGGGCAGCGGGTCGCCGTCATTGAAGGCGACTGCGCTTGGCGCCACCACGCTCCAGCCTCCGTTATCGGAAGACAGCACCGCCCCGCCTTTCCAGGGCACATCGCAGCTGGCCTTGCGCCCGGCATGGGCCAGCTGAATGCCGGCCACGGCCCCCTGCGAGTGAATGAAGCGGACGATGCGCGCCAGCGGTTCGATGTGCTGTTCGCTCCAGATGCCCAGGTCGCCGGGCGTGATGCGTCCCTCGGGGGTCACGGCCGTGGCCTCGACAATGACCAGCGCGACTCCGCCCGCGGCCCGGCTGCCCAGATGCACCAGGTGCCAGTCGGACGCCAGCCCGTCTTGCGCGATGTACTGGCACATGGGCGACATGACAATGCGATTGCGGAAAGTGACCCCGCGGATGGATAGCGGGGTAAGCAGATCGATCTCCGGGACTTCCCGGTCGTGGTCCGTGCCGGCCGGGCAGCCCGGGCCCATTGCGTCGGCTCGCGCCGCTGAGTCTTGCATCGAATGATCTCCGTGAGTAGATGTCGGTCAGACTATTTGTAGGGTGGCGCGGCTGTCCCGGTCAGTAGCCGCCGAGCCGGTCAAGATTCAAAAAATAATCTCGCCGGCTGTCACACCAGCTCGGCCCCGAACGTCCTTGATGGCAGAAGGGCAATGAGCCCGTCCGGGAAGAAACAAAGGAGATATCATGATGCGCACATGTATTTTGCTCGTGCTCGGGGCCGCTCTGGGAGTCGGTGGCATGACGTTTGCTCATCGCCATGAGGACGGCGAGTCGGTACGGGTCATCGCCGCCCAGGACATCAAAGAAAAGCTGGACGGCAAGGATGCCAGAGTGTCGGTGGTCGAAGTGACCATCGAGCCGGGCAAGGCCGGGCTGGCACATCGCCATCCCGGGCCAGGCTTCGTCTATGTCCTGGAAGGCGAGTACGAGCTGGGCATCGACAACCAGCCAACCAGGAGGTTCAAGGTCGGCGAGACCTTCTACGAGCCGACGGGCTGCCTGCATCGCGTCTCGAAGAACCCGTCCGCCATGGGCCGTACCCGCCTGATCGCCTTCGTGCTGCACCCGCGCGATGCCAAGGAGATTGCCGTCCCCGAGCCGGCGAAGTAAAGCAATCGTGCCGCCGATCTGGCGGGCGCCCCGAGACCACTCCCGGAGAAGTCGCCATGACTGCCGATCTGAACGCATTGCGGCCGCGCATGCTGTCCGTCGCTTACCGGATGCTCGGGAGCGTGACGGATGCGGAGGACGCCGTGCAAGACGCTTTTCTGAGATTGCAGAGCGCCGCGGAGGTGGCCTCGCCCGAGGGATTCCTGGTCAAGACCACCACGAGGCGTTGCATCGATCTGCTGCGGGCAGAGCAGCGGCGGAAGAAGTACGTTGGCCCGTGGGTCCCCGAACCTGTCGACACCAAGGCCGGAGTAACAAGCACCGTGCTGGCTGAATCTCTCACCCAGGCGTTCTTGCTGATGCTGGAGCGGCTCGCGCCGGAAGAACGGGCCGCCTTCCTGCTGCGCAACGTGTTCGATTACGAGTATGCCGAGATCTCCGAGGTTCTGGGCAAGACGGAAGTGCACGTGCGGCAAATCGTCAGCCGTGCCAAGGCGCGGCTGGAACGCGACAAGCAGCGCTTCCGGCCCGCGCCGCAGGAAGCCGAAGGGCTGGCCGAACGCTTCATCGCCGCTTGCCGCGCGGGCGATGTCGACGCCGTCGAACAACTGTTTACCGAAGACATCGAGGTTCATTCCGACGGCGGGGGCAAGGTGTCGGCGGCGCGGGTCGTTGTCCGCGGCCGCACGCGGGCGGCCCGCTTCCTCGCCGGCGTGTTCAACAAAAAACGTCGCCACTGCGAAATGCGCCGCGCACGCGTGAACGGCGAACCAGGCGTCGTGTTCCTGGCCGACGGCAAGGTGATCCATGTCGTGTCGGTACGCATCGAGGACGGCGTCCGCGCCGTCTACATGACCAACAACCCGGACAAGCTATCGCGCTGGTCCATCGCGGAAATCGGCTGAACGCATCCTTACGATATTACCGAGGAGATTCTCCATGAAGATCGTCGTGATCGGGGGCAGCGGGCTCATCGGCGCCAAGCTGGTGCGCAACCTGCGCCAGCTCGGACATGAAGTCGTGGCAGCTTCCCCCTCCACCGGCGTCAACGCGCTTACCGGCGCCGGGCTGCACGAGGCACTTGCGGGCGCTCAGGTCGTGGTCGACGTGGCCAACGCGCCCTCCTTCGAAGACAAGGCGGTGCTGGATTTCTTCGAAACGTCGGGGCGAAACCTGCTGGCCGCCGAAACGGACGCGGGGGTGCGTCACCACGTGTCGTTGTCGGTGGTCGGCACCGATCGCTTGCAGGCAAGCGGTTACTTCCGCGCCAAGTTGGTCCAGGAAAACCTGATCAAGGCGGGCAGCATTCCCTACACGATCGTGCGTGCCACGCAGTTCTTCGAGTTCGTGGGGGCGATTGCCGAATCCGGCGCCGACGGGCAGACCATCCGGCTGCCCCCCGCGCTGATGCAGCCCATCTTGTCGGATGATGTGGCGGCGGCGCTGGCCGAAGTGGCCCGCGCCGAGCCGCTCAACGACACCTTCGACCTGGCCGGCCCGGAGCCGATCCGCATGGACGAGCTGGCTCGACAGTTCCTGAGCGCGCGGGGCGACACGCGACAGGTCGTCACCGATCCGCACGCTCGCTACTTCGGCACGCCGGTGAACGATCAGAGCCTCACGCCCGGCGCTCAGCCGCGCCTCGGGCCGACCCGTTTCAGGGACTGGCTGGCGGCAACGAGTCAGCAGCCCGCCGGCACCACGGCCTAGTTTCCCAGGGCCAGCACGACGCGGAAGCGGGCCTTGCCGCTCAGCATGTGTTCGTAGGCGTCGGCGGCCCGCTCGAGCGGATAGGTCTCGTTCATGGAGCGCACCCCGAACTGGGCGCTGAAGGCGAGCGTGTCTTCCGCGTCGATCGAGGTGCCGGAGTACCAGCCCTCGAAGGCGCGGCGGCCGGCGATGAGGACGGACGGGGACGCTTGGATGGGGTCGGCGGCGGCGCCGAGAACCATCAGGCGGCCGCGCGCGGCCAGTCCGCCCAGCGTGGCCGACATGGCCGGGCCGTGCGTGACCGTGGCAATGACCGCCCTGGCGCCGCCGAGCTTCGTCAACTCGGCAGCCGGATCGCTTGCCTGGCTGTCGATGTAATGAGCGGCCCCCAGCATCCGGGCCAGTTCTTCCTTGTCCTTGCCGCGGGCGATGGCCGCGGTACGGAATCCCATCTTCGCCGCGTATTGCACGCCCAGATGACCGAGCCCGCCAATGCCGAGAATCGCCACCAGATCGCCGGGCCGCGCACCGCAATGCCGCAACGAGTTGAACGTGGTGAGCCCGGCACACATCAGCGGCGCCGCCTCCACGGCTCCCAGCCCGTCGGGCAGGCACGCGAGGGCCGTGAACGGCGCGATCATGTAGTCCGCATAGCCGCCGTCGAGCGAGATGCCGCTCACCTTGGCGCCGGCCTGACAGGCAAAGTAGTCGCCGCGGCGGCAGGGGTCGCACGCGCCGCATTGCCCGGCGAGCCAGCCGATGCCGATACGCTGGCCGGGCGACCAGCGCGGCGGCACATCGCTGCCCACCGCATCGATGACGCCGATCACTTCGTGCCCGGGCACACGCGGGTAATCGATCCCGGGCCACCCATTCTCCTTGGTCAGCGCATCGCTGTGACAGATGCCGCACGCCTGCACCTTGACGCGCACCTGCCCGCGCCCTGGTTCGGGGACGGGCCGTTCCACCAGTTCCAGCGGGCCGCCCGGACGCGGAACCTGCACCGCACGCATCGTCGCCATGTTCTATCTCCCGTTGCCAGGCCATGGCCGGTTGCCAGTGGCCCGTGTCGAGTTGCGCTAGCTGGCTTGGAGCCATTATAGGGGGCAGGTCCGTGGAGCCGAGTCTGGGCTCTGACCACCGGCCACTGCTTGCTAGCCGCCCGCCAGCGCACCCACCACCAGGTAGGGTTCCTTGCCCGAGACTACGTCCGCGGGCAACGGTGCATCGAGGGGCTCGTTGGACAGGTCTTCCTGGCAGGCAAAGAAGCGTACGAAGGCGCGGCGTTCCTTGGTGACGTGGTCGCGGATCGTGCCCTGCAGCATGGGCCAGCGCGCTTCGACGGCGTCGAGCACG
>JBFWSD010000560.1:0-5266 GCA_050248575.1 Gemmataceae bacterium | reverse complement strand
ACCGTTTTCATCTCGATTCCCTTGCTTTGGGCGAAAAAAAACCCGCCAGAGGCGGGCCGTTTGGTTCCCGAAGCGCCGGGAGGTGGATCAACTCCATCCGCGACCGACCGCTTCGTGCCTGACGCGGCCAGCAGTCGTTCGTCGATGGACTTGATGGGTGAGATGCCGAGCGATTCGCGCGTCGACATATCGAAAGACTTGATCTCGCTGATGGTCGCGAGCGACTGCATCGGGACCGGAACCAGCGAAACTTCCAGGATCTCGCTCTCAAGGAAGCGAAGACCGCCTGTTTTCAGGGCCTCGACCTTTCCTTCAACCGAGCGAAAGCCGATACTGACGGCAGCGATGAGCTTGTACTTGACGAGCTGCCAGGCCTCATCGACGCGGGACTGAAGCGCACCAGGCTCATGAACCTTCGGCAGCGTCGCCTCGAACGGAATCCCGTTCTTCGTCGCCTTTCCGAGCTTCACCGTGCCGACCGCGAGCCGCGAGTCGTGATACAGGAACATCGGAACCGTCTCCGCGTACTTCGCGCCAAGAGGCTCGACAATGTCGCCAACACGATCAGGCACAGGGCTCGTCGCGAGCCCACGGATCACCCGCTTCTCGTCGTCGAACTCCTTGCACTCAAGCGCAGAGAACGCGCGTTGCAAGTTCATAGGGGCTCCAGAAACGGAAAAACCCGCCAGAAGCGGGTCCCAAATGGGGAGAGAAGGCGGCTAGACGAAGAAAGCCTGGAAATCCGGCTGCGGCTCAGATTCAAGCGGCATGACGCCGACAGCCATCGCAAGACTTACTAGGCCGTCGATGCGCCCCGTCGTCTTCGTCTTCACAAACTTCCGGTTGCCGGCTGGGTCCATCACAACCGTGCCGTTGTTTGCGCACATATTAAGGACGGGGTGGTTTCCGTGCCTCAGCTTCTTCGACAGCAGTTTTGCTTCCAATTCCCTGATTGCGGGGCTCATGGACACGAATCCCTGCCCGAACTCGATGAATTTCAGCAGTTCGTCTTCGGAGAACCCTACCTTCTCAAGCCAGGGCTTCAGGAACTTCATGTTGTATCGGTCGAACGCAATCGCTTGAACGTCGCAACGATCGAAGAGTCCGCGAAGATGCTCGGCGATGAACTCGTACTCGATCGACGCTCCGGGCGTCGTCAGAAGATGGCCCTGTCCGTTCCAGTGGTCATAGGGGACTCGGTCCACCCTAGACTTCTCGGCCAGCCCGGTTTCAGGCAACCAGAAGGTCGAATAGACGTCAAATCCGTCACCGAACGGGGCAACCAGCACCAAAGCGGTGAGGTCCGCAACGCTGGATAGATCCAGCCCGCCCCATACCTTTGCGCCTCTCAACTCGCCCAGAGGCGGCGCACCGTTCGATTCCCAGACCGACCTAGGGACGAAAAGTTGCCGAGCCTCAACCCGCTGATTGACGACCAGATTTCGATAGGCCGCCTCACGGCTCGGCATGCGTTTGGCATCCGCAGCCTGCCGACGGACTTCTTCCTGATTCATGAAGTCGTCGTAGTGCGGATTCGCAAGCCGGATCGCGTCCTCGGAGAACGGATCCATGTCCAACGGCGCGGTGTACAGCTCGACCTTGATCCTCGGATCAGCCCCCGTCAAAGCGTCGTCGATCAGGACGGAAAGCAAGTCCGCGTCGGTCGGCGCTTGAGTTGAGATGATGAGCGACAGCGGCTGCTCCTGAGCCGCAGAGGCCGTTTCCAAAGCCTCGTAAAGCTCAGACCTAGGGCCTTTGACCTGCCCCAACTCGTCATGAACGACGAAAACAGGGGACAACCCGTAGGCCGTAGATGCATCTGCCGACAGAGCCCGGTAAAGAGTTCCAAGACCGGGGCAGAACAACTGCTTCGCCGTGTCTCGAATCACGATCTCCGGCTCAAGCGTCGGAGACATCCTGACGATTTTCGCGGCCAGCGCGAACAGGATCGCTGCCTGTTCCCGCGACTGAGCCGCGCTGAAAAGCTGCGAGTTGTGCCGCGCCTCTGGGCCAGCCAGGTGAAGGAGGGTCAGGAACGCCGCAAAGGCCGTTTTCGCGCCTTTCCGACCCATGCTGAGGATGAAAGTACGGGTCGGCGAGTCGTATACCCTCGCCATCCATCCGCGCTGCTTCTTTGTGAGTTTGACCGCCTTCCCGACGAACTTGCCCTCGGGGATCCGGCAGTGCTGCTCAATCCAGAGACTGTTCCTCTGGCTCCTCTTCATCGATCGTCTGCCAAGGCTTCGGACCGGACTTGAAATTCTTGGCCGCGCGGGAGGCCGTCTTTGGCTCTTGAAGTGCTTGGTTGGTCAGACGGAGCCGCGTCGCCAATGAAGATTGAGCCCGCGTCTCTTTTTCGTGGATTTCCAGCAGCGTCTTGTGCCGCTTCAACCCATCGTCGTCCGCCAGCCACTCGTCTTCAACCCGGTTTAGTTCCGCCGCGATCTGCCGTCCATATGCCACATGACGGCAGAATGACTCCAGCAATGGGGCCTGCTCAGGCCCAAACCAGTCAGCCGGCCTCGCGTTGACCGTCGAGAGCCAAACCCCACGCTGCGCGTCGCTCAGTCCAGGCGGGGGCGGCAAGCGAGGTACCGAAGTCGCTTCACCGACGATCGCCAGCGCCGCAGCGGATTTTCTACCACGTTGCTTCATTGAATTTCTGGCCGATTAACACAGGAAGCGATCGCGCCCGGTACCTAACGGTTTGACCAAAAAGCTCTGAACCACCCGCCCCACCCTAACGGACCAGCTTAGACCACCAATAGCAGTTGCCCCAACTCTCTGGCGCCTTTGGTCCCATTGCACGATCGACAGGCACATTGAGTGTTAGCCCTTGAGTGCGATCCACCGAGAGCGATAGGAATGATGTGGTCCAACTCCGGAGCGTTGGGCTGATACGTGCCACGCAGTCGCTCTGGTGTCTTGACTCCACATAGTTGGCAGCGCCACCTATCACGCGCCAAGACCTCAAGCGGGTCAAACCGTTCTATGACACTCGCGCGCCGCCTGTACTTGTCAGCCTTACGCCTGGCTCGCTTGTGCGCTTTGAACGCCTGGCTACCCCTGTACGCAGCCTTGGCACAAGACTCGCTGCAATATGCCAAACCGGCACGCATGCCTGTGAACTGAACGCCGCACTGCTTGCAGCTTGAGAGACAGGATGCGCGCCATTCGCGCTGCTTCAGCGCACTCCGCAGTAGGCTGACCAGCCTGCTCCTGGCAGTCTGTAGCGCCCGCGCCTGTGTGCCATCTGCTGCTCGCTTGCCTCGTGCGTCAGCGTTTTGTGCCACCTTGCACGCTTGGCTACACCACCGGTTGCCGTAGCCCTTCACCTGCGAAGCACCACCGAGAACTCGGTAAGCGTCCTTGGCGCACCACTCACACTTGAAGTAGTGGCGCGGATTCCGCCGCTCTGCTTCATAGATGGCCTTGGGGGCACGACCTGCCTTCCGATCTTGGGCGATCGAATTGCACCTCGCACCGCAATACATACGGGCCCGCTGAGCAATGAACTGTTGCTGGCATTGCTGGCAGGTCTGTGCCCGCGGACCTACGGCGCCATGCGCTCGATACTGGAAATAGTGCCGGGTACAAAATCCTTTGGTGATCTTGCCAGCCCGGCCACATCCGTCGACGGTGCAGATCCGAGCGCCGATATACTCGCCGACAGCCATTCCCACCTCTGATACAGGTTGGTTGGTTAGAGGCCCGGCAGCGCGTCAACGCTGATTCGGGCCTCGTCTATTCTACTGGGTATCCATCCAGTCCAATGCGCTTTTTCGGCTTGTAGCCCTTCTGGATCAGGCCGAGTTTCCGGTGGCACTCACCGTTCACGGAACGCAGATTCTCAGGGCTGTCATCGCCGTTTTTCGCCTTCGGTACGATGTGGTCGACTTCTGTCGCCGGCCTTAATCGCTTGACTCCGCCTAGGCAATCTGGGCACTGACAAAGATAGTCGTCACGCTTGAGGATCCGTAACCGCAGCTTGACCCAATCAGAGCCGTAGCCCCGTTCGTGTCGGGATGGCTGGCCTGCCCACTTACTTCTTGAACCCACTCGCTATCCATGCGCCTGTGCATAGCAGCATGAAGCCTGCTAGCCCGATGGCGCCGATGATGTAGACCCTTGGCCCTGATATGGGCTGCGTATCCCATGTCACCCACAGCAGGCCCAGTGTGGCTAGTAGCCATAGGGCAGCGAGAGTGGATAGCGCAATGGTGAGCCTGTGCCAGCCTTGCATAGAGCCTCCTGTGTGGGAGGTCCATTGTGCGTCAGCTATAGCTCCTGCGCTGTGGCTGCTGAATCGGCATGGGCGGCCCGATGAATTGGCTCTGCACCACATCAGACGACACGGACAGATGCACGATCTCCATGCCAGCCGTCAGGATGCCGACCTTCACGCCCTCTGGTACGCAGGCACCGAGCTGGGCCTTGATGACTTCTGCCCGCTCAGCACAGATAGCCTTCTCTGGCACCCGGATGAATACCGTATCGCCAGGCTTAGCTCTCAGGGTGAAAACCTGAGGCTCAGCCACGAGCGGCTGGGGCGTACCCCAGAGCATAGACACGGCGGCCTTCAGCGAAGTCATCAACCGTCGTGACATCGATCTCTGCTCCGCGCATGGTCTCGGCGATCTCCGCCATCTGCTCTTCAGACGGCAGCATCTCGATCTTGGCCTTGACCAAGTCCATCGGCTCGATCGACAGCGTGATGCGCGTCACCTTCGCCGGGTCGACGCCAAGGATCTCGCAGATCCCGGCGGACACTTGGTAGGCGGCTACAGGCATCTATGCCTCATGGAAAGAGCCCTTGCGGGCAAGCCCCTGCTGCCCGAACGAGGTGATAGAGCAGGGGCGGGGAGTAAAGAGCCCGCATGGTTAGCGGGCAATCCAGCGAGAACGCCGGAGGAGACTCATTCGGAAGTCGTGAATGCAGCAGTGGCAACTTCCCCATCGCTATTGTCACACTGCCCGTCCAATATTTCATCAACCGGATGTCCCACTTGAATCCAGTAGATCAGCGCAGGCGATTTGCCATATCTGCCCGGCACGACGCGAACCTTATTTAGCTCGACCAATGCGTCGATGACACGCCGGACCCCTTTCCTGTACCGCTCTCGGAGTTGCTTGGTAGATGGCCGTCCACGGGCGACGTGGTTGACGATGTGGACCATCTTCCATCCCCTGCCAGCGAATGTCGGGTTGGCGATCAGGGTCATGACTTCACGGGCGTATAACAATCAGCCTCCGAGGCTTGCTGACC
>JBFWSD010000559.1:0-5266 GCA_050248575.1 Gemmataceae bacterium | reverse complement strand
AGGTCGCCATCCGCGTCTACGTGTTCGTCGATGCTTTCGACAAGGACGATGGCTGGGGCTGGTACCCGACGGCCCTCGGCGGCACGCCCATGCGGGCTGACATCAAGCCGGGCGAATCCGTCAACGGGCTGACCTGGCTCGCCAAGGAAAAGAACTGGCAAGTGCACGGCCGACGCATGCGGATCTGGGCCGAAAGCGTCGACGGCAAGCTCGTGTGGAATGGCGCCAAGAACGAGGACGTGTGGCTCTGCCCCAAGCTGGGCTACCTGTCCCGCAACAAAGCCTACTACACCTACACCTTCAAATGAGCCCACACGCGGTTCGCCCCACGCGTGTCTGTTGACCCGACGCGCCAGCGAAGGATGAATCAAACAGGCCCATCCGAACCATTCGGATGGGCCTCTTCTTTTGCGCCAGCTGGTTCATCGAGAAGAAAGAAATGCGCGGCGTAGGCGGCGGTGATGCCGCCCGTGAACGCGCCCGCGATGCAGTCGCCCACGAAGTGATAGTTCATACCCAACAGCCCGACGATCACGGCTCCCGCGACCAGTACGCTCAGGGCCCGCCAGCGCGGGTAGGCCACCCACCACACGCCCATCACGGCCACGATCCGCGTGGTGTGCCCCGACGGGCACGACGTGTACCAGTCCCCCCAGTGAAACGGATGGAATCCGTACGCGTTATTCCGGATCAGCGACGGATTGTTCTCGATCCACGTGTCGGGCCAGTAACGGCCGAACAGCGGCTTCAGCATCGGCAAGATCGACAGCGTGACGATCAGGTTGAGGGCCATGGCGAAGAACGTCCATTCCAGCCGGCTCGCCGGGCCAAGCGCCAGCCGCACCGTCAGCAACACGATGACGCCCGGCGCCGCCGTTTCCAGGACGATGGGAATGTAGGTCAGCCACTTGAGGAATTCGTGGTGATTGATCTGGTGATCGTGCACAAAGTACGCGACCGGGCGATCGACGAAGAAATACGACAAGGTCACCAGCCCCGCGCCGATCGCGAGCGCGATCAGGGAACGATTGAGCAGTTTGCGAAACGTCATTAGGGATTCCTTACTGGCGAACACTCGCTGGCGCGTCGGACCACGCGTCGGGCTAATAATCGGGCGCACGGGGGAGGTCGTTACCCGACGCGCCAGCGAGGGGGCCGCTAGCCGTGCTGGTAGCAGTAGTCGAAGAGGAGTTGCCATTCCGCGTGCTGGACCAGGCGGCAGAGCTGGTCCACGTCGCTGCCCGGGCGGGCTCCGTCGCACAGATCCACGAAGGCAAACGGGTCCCAGCTCGACGAGCGCAGGCAATCGGCCTGCACATCGGAATGCTCCCCGGCCAGTTTGCGGGCCGCCTGCCCGACCTCGGCCAGCACCGGATGATGACCCACGCGGCGGAACCAGTATTTTGAGTTGGACGCGTCCGGCTCGCGGCGATGCATGATGGCGTGCCAGTAACTGCCGCTCGGCGTCTCGACCTCCTGACAGATCTTGTGACTGTCATCAAGAAAATCGTGCAAGAGCCAGAGGGCCGCCAGGCACAGACTGGCCATCTGCGGATCGCGCACCTTACCCTGAAAGAGACGATCGGCAGTGAGGGCCGCCAGCCTCGCCTTCATCGCCTGGTTGGGCTGCCCGGGCCCCAAGGGCTGCAGCCGGTTCTCGTCATACACCTCGGCGACAACTGGCCCGTAGTTCTCGACGGCAAACGGCATGTTCGAGTCCTCCAGCGATGCGGTAGGCTCAGGGAATGGCTCGTAGGTATATTTACGATGGCCGCCGGTTCCGACCAACTTCTGGAGATCGAGATGACTTCGGCCGAGTTGCAGAAACTGGTGGCACGCAAGCCCTTCGTGCCGTTGCGGATGTACGTCAGCGACGGGACCGTTCACGATGTCCGCAATCCTGAGTTCATCTGGGTGGGCACCGGGATGGCCGTGCTGGTTGTCCCTCTTCCCGATCAAGGGGACGTGGACAAGCCGTTGATCGAACGCACGATTCACATCGACCTGAGGCACATCGTCAAGGTAGAGACAGAGGCCGAGCAGCTCACGGCGTGACCGATCACCCGGTCGCTCCGAGGCCGGGCCCGGTCAGGCAGCCTGTTTCCATGGTTCCTGTTGTGATGTTGAAGATGCCGGGGAACTTGCCCTTCCAGGGTTCGTTGGCGGCCGGGCAGTATTGCCGCGCGTTGGATTCAATGGCCGCCACGCCGGGCACATGGGCCGCAATGCCCGCCGAGTGAATCAAGGATGCTCCCGGACAGGTCAGGTCCTGCACGCACAGGAACATGCCGAATTTCTGTGCGGCGGCGGCCATCAGCAGGGCCTGGCTCTGCCCTTTGCACGCCTTGAGGGCAGCCCCGGTGTAGCCCATTTCGCGGGCCAGCAGCAAGCTATCCAGCTCGGTTAGCGACTCGTCGATCACCACGGGCCGGACCCGCGACGCCTCGTGCATCACATTCGAGCGGTTCGCCTTCAGGTCGCGCGCCGTGGGCTGCTCGATGTACTGGATCCGCTCGAAGGCGGCGGCGCCTTGCGTCTGTACGCGATTCAGGAACTCGAGCAGATAGCCAACGTCGGGGCATTTCTCGTTGAAATCGAGCGAATAGAACCACTGCGTCACCCCGCGCTCGGCCTGAGTCTGGGCAGCCACGCGCTCGACGCGCAACACGCGTTCCACGTCCCAGTCGAGATTGTCGCCGTTCAGCTTGATCTTGAGGTGGGTCAGGCCGTCGGCCCGGATCCATTCGGGCAGCGTCTCGGGCAGCCCGTCGCCGATCCGCTCCTTCACATCGGCATCTTCGAGCGGATCGAGCGCCCCCACCAGGTGATAAAGCGGCATCTGCGACTTGGGCTGCCGCAGCAAGTAGTTCTCGAGGGATTCGCCCTCGAAGTCGCGGCCCAGGTAGTGCCCCAGGTCGTGCGTCATGAAGTCGGGTCCATAGGTGTGATAGCAGTTGAGACCATGCGCCTTGGCGAAGCCATCGTGAAGGGCCGCATCGAAGGCGCTGGCCACCACCAAAGTACATAGCTTCGGGATCGGCTCGGCCAGGGCGAGCGTGCCAGTCACCTGGCTGGCGCCGTCGAGGTATTCGGGTTCGAGCGTGTGATTGAGATCGATGGGGTGGCCCGTCTCGGTGCAGGCGGCCGTGAGTGCAGCGAGTTTCTCGGTAAGGGCCTGCATGGCCTTCAAGGTGTCGTCGTACTTGAGGACCTTGGAGGGGAAGGCCCAGACATTGCCCAGCGGCATGGAGCCGAAGCCGCGGGCCTGCTGGCCGCCCGCCGTTTCCACCTGTGCGTGAACGTTGAGGATGGTGGCGCGATCGAGGGCCACGCCGCCGAACTTGATCGGGGTGCGGTAGCGAAAGTCCTCGTAGGCGAAGGAGATGTCCTTGATACGAATGTCCGTGCTGCGCGCGGCGGCCATGGTGGTGGTCTCTTCGCGAGTTAGGAACGAAGCGTGTCGCCCCTAATGATAAGAGATCGCCGCGACGAGGAAAGCAAGTTCTGGGCGGCCGCGCCTGCGGTCTGATCCCGCGGACCAGACCGCATTGGCGGCAGGACTATACGGTTGGCCTTCGTATCCCGCCCGCAACCAGCGAAATCACGAACAGCACGACAAACACGAAAAACAGGATCTTGGCGATCCCGGCGGCGCCGGCGGCGATGCCGCCGAAGCCAAAGACCGCGGCGACCAGAGCGATGATCAAGAACAGCAGTGCCCAGCTCAGCATGATGGTCTCCTTGTTCGAAGGGAAGCCTTGGTGTCGTAGCTGAAAAAGTAAAAGCAAAGCACATGCCAGCAGGGGCAAACGCAGTATCACGAACCGGGCCGCTTTTTTTTGGATCTCTCAGGTCCTATGATGGAAACGGCGCGCGAAGGCGCTCACGCGCAAAAGATCGTCGGCGCACCTTCGCACGCATGTGAGCATCGTGGTGCGCAACGCAGATGGGATGATTGATGACGACGCCGGACTCCAAGCTTCGTGACTACGGGGTGGGGGTAACCGCCGTTGCCCTGGCCTTTGTGATACGCTGGCTGCTCACGCCAGTCCTCGGGAGCGATCTTCCTTATCCCACCTTCTTTCTGGCAGTCATGCTCACAGCCTGGGTGGGCGGGCTGCGGCCAGCCCTCCTGGCGCTGGTCTTGAGTTTGCCGCTGGCGGGCTACTTCTTCGTGGCCCCTCGTTACAGCCTCGTTCTCGCCGGCGCACGCGAGGCCATTGGCTTCGGCATCTTCACCTTTGTCAGCCTGCTCATGTCCATCATGAGCGATTCGCTGCGCAAGGCGTGGCAAGAAGCCAGCACCACCAACCTGGACCTGCTGGCCCAGCAGAAACGGCTGGAGCTGGAAATGGGCGAACGCGAGCGCGCCCAGCTCGAGGCACACACGCAGCGCGAATGGTTCCGGGTCACGTTTTCCAGCATCGGCGACGGGGTGATTGCCTGCGACACGAACAGCCGCGTCACTTATCTGAACGGCGTGGCCCAGGCCTTGACGGGCTGGTCCCAGGACGAGGCGGCCGGGCGGCTCATCCACGAGGTCTTCCGCATCGTCAACGAACACTCCCATGCCCCCGTCGAGGACCCGGTGGCCAAGGTGCTGCGCGAAGGACGCATCGTCGGGCTGGCCAACCACACCATCCTGATCGACCGCCTGGGAGTCGAGCGGGCCATCGACGACAGTGCCGCCCCCATCAAGGATGAAACCGGCAACATCCTCGGCGTGGTGCTGATCTTCCGTGACGTGTCGGAGCGGCGGCAGTCGAGCCTGTATCGCAGCCGGCTCGTGGCCCTCGTGCGCTCTTCCGAAGACGCCATCATCGGCTATGACCTGTCCGGCGTCATCACCAGCTGGAATGCCGGCGCCGAGCGCATGTATGGCTTTCGCGCCGAAGAAGTGCTGGGCAAGCGGCTCATCGAAACCATCGTCCCGCCCGATGGCGTCGAGGCCTTTGTCGAGATCCTGCAACGGATCAAGAGGGGAGAACGCCTCAACCACTTCGAGGCGGAACGGTTACGCCATGATGGCCAGCACGTCGACGTCTCGATCAGCGTCTCACCCGTAGAAATGCAAGGCGAGGTTGTGGGCGTTGCGGCCATCGATCGTGACGTGACCGCACGCAAGGCGACCGAACGACGCCGCAACGCGCGATTGGCCATCACGCAGATCCTGGCCACCGAGAAGGACATTGGCGAGGCGGGCCGGCGCATCCTCGAAGCCGTCTGCCGCGGCTTGCTATGGGACCTGAGTTGCCTGTGGCTGGTA
>JBFWSD010000558.1:0-5269 GCA_050248575.1 Gemmataceae bacterium | reverse complement strand
CTGGGGGAGACCATCGAGCTGACACATCGTGCCCACGCCCGCGATTGCTATGCCCGCGGCGCGCTGGCCGCCGCCAAGTTCCTGGCGGGCAAGCCCGCCGGGCAGTACTCGATGAACGATGTGCTCGGTATCTAAGCCGTGGCGAGTGCGCATCCCAACGGGGTGAAACAAGCAAGCGCCCAGGGCCAGAGTCGAGGGCACGCCTGTCAAGAAGAACCCTGCAACGCCGCCCTGATCAACGCACCATGACCAACCCGACGCGTAAGCGGTAATTCTCGCGAGACGGCGGGCGGTGGCCCGCCGTTTTTGTGGCGCCTTCCTGGGGAAAGCCGACGACCATGTCCGAATAGAGCCGCCCGTTTGCATACCTCAGTGTGATACGACTCAACAAACATGACCAATCGGGTTGGAGTCTGCTACCAAGGTCGTCTTATGACCAACAGGAGGAAACGATGAACGAACAGCAGTTGAAAGCCAAGATGGACGCCGTCATCGAGCGGGCTTGCCAGATCGAGCTGACCGAAGCAGAACTGGAAGAGCTGTGTGGCGGCAGCACGCCCAAGCTGATGCTCTCCTGTGCGACCGGGCAGCACATGGCCATGGGCGACGGCTCGGTCCGCTTCCTCAGGGATACCGTCTCCGTCTGAATCACGCACGGACCAGTTCGATGATGGGTTTTTCACCGGCCGGCAATCTGGTAACCGTGCCGATATTGCTGGCACGCGGGTAGCCCGCCTCGATCAGTTCGCGGAGCACTTCTGCTACCTGTTCGCGTTTCACTCCAGCCAACAGCCCGCCCGACGTTTGTGGATCGAAGAGCCAGTCGGGATAGGAGCCCGTCACGCGGCAGGCCGAGCGCACATTGTCGGCGTGCAGTGAACTGACGATACCGTTCTCGGTCACTTCCTTGAACCCCTCGTAGATGGGCACGCTCGCTGAATCCAGGCGGGCGTTCATGTTGCTGCCATCGAGCATTTCGAGGAGATGCCCGGCCAGGCCGAAACCGGTCACGTCGGTGCAGGCGGTGACCTCGTGCTTCGCAAAGATCTGGGCGGCGCGGTCGTTAGCGACCAGCATCGATTCGATGAGGGGCGTGAACCAGTCGGCCCGGCACTCGCCGCGCATCCAGGCCGCCAGCAGGGCTCCCGTGCCAAGCGGCCGGGTCAGGATGAGCTGATCGCCCACTTCCAGGCTGCCCTTGCGGAAAAGCTTGTGTTCTTCGGCGTAACCGGTCACAGCAAAGCCAAGGGCCAGTTCGCTTCCCTCGGTAGTGTGGCCCCCGGTGAGCACCACGCCGAGCTTGCGCAGCGAGTCGGTCGCGCCCGAAAGCAGTTCGTAGAGCATGGCTTCCTGCACCGGCCCGCGCGCCTGGGGCAAGGTCGCCAGCGCCATGGCGGCGAAGGGCCGGGCATTCATCGCATAGAGATCGCTGACCGCATTCAGCGCGGCGATTCGCCCGAACAGGAACGGATCGTCGACGAATGCCTTGAAGTAGTCGACCGTCTGCACCTCGACCAGGTGCTGGGGCTGATCCCCGAAAAGCTCGGGCCGGGCACGATGCACCGAGGCGTCTTCGCCGGCCTGGGAACCAAGGAGTACACGTGGATCCTCGCCGGGATCAATCCGTTTGAGGACGGCCGAGAGGACGTCGCTCGAGATCTTGGAGCCGCAGCCCCCGCAACGCATCTGCGTTTCTCCCGCCGCGCCGTCGGCCCCTTTCATCTTCGGGAAGCGGGTGAACTTGTCAATCCAGACGCGGTCGATGCGGTCCTTGAGCCGCCGGATCCACCGGCTGCGCCAGACGAGCGGGCCATAAACAAGTGCAGCCGTGCCATCCGACAGATTCATCAGGCACAGGCAGCGTTTCTGGGGCCGGAACCGTCCGAGCGACTGCTCTTTCAGATGGCGAAGCACGTTCTTGAACAGCACGCCGCCCTGCCGCACTGCGTAGACGCCGTTCTTGAGGAGGTCGGGATACGCATCCATCGAGATGCAATCGCCCGTGCCAAAGACAGAGGGATCGCCAATCGATTGCAGCGTGTCGCGTACCAGCAGGAAACCGTCGTCGTTGAGTTTCAGCCCGCTATCGGCGAAGAGTTCGGGGGGCGCGGCATTGGTGGCCCACAGGACCGCATCGCAGGGCAGTTGTTCGTGGCTGTCGAGCTCGATACTCTCCTCATCCGCGGCGGTGACGCGTGTGCCGACGCGGATGGTGACGCCCCGTTCTTTCAAGACGCCTTCGAAGAGGGAGGCAGCCCGCTCGGGGAAGCGGGGCAGCAGCCGTTTGGCCCCTTGCACGAGCGTGACACGGACGTCGGTGAATCTTCCCAGGCGCTTGCGAATCGCGAGGGCGAGCTCGCAGCCACTCGCGCCGCCGCCGACGACCGCGATGTGTACGGGCCGCGGCTTCTCCTTCAGTTCGCGTTCAAGCCGGTCGAGCTGGCCGATCAGCCCGGCCAGGGGCCGCATGGGCCAGGAGCGTTCGCGCGGCTTGCAGTTCATGGGCCGGGCGGGCAAGGAGCCCAGCCCAAGAGAGACGGCATCATAACTCAGTGCGGGCCGCCCCTGAAGTTCGACCTTGCGTTCCCGGGTGTCAAGGGCGGTGGCCCAGCCCGCCACGAAACGGACTTTCATGGCCGCGCAGAGCCGGACCAGGTCGATGGTGACCTGCTCCCACGGATAGTCGCCTGCCACGTGGCCGGGGACCATGGCCGAATACGGGATGACGGGAGCTTCGCTGACCAGCGTGACGGCCACCCCCGGCACGGGCTTCATGCCGAACATGCGCACGAAGCGCAGGTGAGCGTTGCCCGCGCCCACGAGCACCACGTTCTTCTGGATGGGGTCGGCGGTCTCCATTGGAACTCAAGTTGAGTTGTCAGCAGCCAGTGGTCAGTGGCCAGCCGTGGTCCGTAGTCATCTTACGGCAATCCGGCGGGCAGCGTCCAACGTCTAAGACATAGACACGAATACGCTTGCATCGCCCCACGGTCATGGGCTAGCCTGGATAGAGTCGACCTTTCCTGCGAGAGCGACATCATGAACGCCGAACAGACCACTCCCGAAGTCGATCAGGAAGAAGAGCTTTCGCCGCCGGAGCCGCAGTTCTGGCAGCGCTATTCGCCGCACCACGAGTTTCCGCTGTCGGCGGGCTCTTCAATCGTGCTGCACGGGCTGGTGCTGGCGGCCGCCATTGCCATCGGCTACTACCTGGTGCAATCGCTCGAGGCGCAAAGTTCGCCGTTGCCCGTCGGCGCGATCATGATCGAAGGGGGCGGCGGCGGCAATCCGGGCGGCGTCGAAGGTGGCAAGACCGGCATCACCAAGATCGAAGACACCGGCACGAATTCCAAGGACAAGACCGACCCGCTCGGCAAGACCCGCATTACCGGGCTGGTCACGCCCACCGCGGAGCCGATCGAGATCAAGGAGCCCGATCCCACCGACGACAAGCTGATCGCGGAGGCGAGGCTGGCCACCCGCAACCTGCAAGACACGCGGCAGAAGATCATCGATAGCTTGCCCGCGATTGGCCGGGGCGGCCCGGGCACTGACGGCGGCAAGGACAAGGGAAAAGGCACTGGCACCGGCGATCATGAAGGTCCGGGCTGGGCAGCAGAAACCCGTCTAGGCCGTTCGATGCGCTGGCATCTCAATCTCGAAGCTGCGGATGGACGCGATTGCTTGCGGCAGATGGCCGAGCTCGGGATCATCCTGGCTGTCCGTGAACCCGACGGCAAGTATCGGGTCTTCAACGACCTGGCCCGCCTGCCCTTGAGCGGACAGATCGAAGATCCGCGCAGCATAAAGCGGCTCCCCATCGTCGATCAGAATCCGCAATCAGTCGCGTTCCTGGCCCAGGCGCTCGGGCTGCCCTACCGCCCGCATCATGTCTTTGCCTTCCTGCCGCAAAGCCTGGAGGCCGAGCTGGTGAAGAAGGAGCTGGCCTTCCGCGGCGCCAATGAGAAGAACATCAAGATGACGATCTTCCGCATTGCCCGCCAGAACGGCAAGCTCACCCCGTCGGTGATCGAACAGCAGTAAGCGGTAGTTCGAAGCGGCGCGTCAAGATCGCGAAGATCCGAGAAACCGGGCTTCTTGCGTCATGGCTTCTTCGTTGCGGCAGGCTGCGGCCGAGTTGCATCAATGAAGTGCTTCACCAGCTCGACCACCTCTCCGCATTCGTCGGGCGAGATGGTGACCGGCGCGAACTTGGCCAGGTCGCAGTGATCGAGAAAGCGAACCAGCATGTCCCGATGAGGCGCGAGGGCCTCGGCGTCGCGCACGCTGTTGAGGAATTCCGGTGTCGTTTGCCGCGTGGCCGGCAACTCGAAGCGGCGCTCGAGGTAATGGCGGAACACATCGCAGACGAGCGTGTGGAAATGCTCGATGTCCCCTTTGGCGGGCAAGCCTTGCTCCTGAATGCGGCCCAGCTCGCGCAGGGCCCACTCGTGGGCGGGCAAAGGCGGCACGGGCCGCGCTCGATGTCGCCGCACGGCACGATAAAACCCGATGAAACAAGGCAAGGCAACGATCAGCGCCACGGCCAGCCACCAGGGCCACTGCGGGCTCTCCGGCTTCGGGGGGACATGTTCGATGTCGGTGATGTCGCGCAGCTTGTCGAGATCGACCGCCGGTTCCGGGCCTTCCTGGGCGCTCAAGTTCGCGCTGCCAGCGAGTGCGAGGGCCAGGCAGACCGCGAAGATGGGTCGAACAGCCATGCGCGGTCACCGTTTGGGGGCAGCGGGAAAATCATCGGCGTGAAAGGAGCCCGCGTCGGTCTCGATGAGGCCGTCGCCCGTCTTGGCGAAGGCCCACATCAGCAAGTCGCGGGCCTGGAGCATGGCGGCGTCGGCATTGCCCCAGACAACGAAGGCCAGACCGTCTGCTTGTTTGCGCAAGGTGACCATGTGCCCGTCGCGGGCCAGACGCAGCTCGCGCCAGGTCTCCGGGGGTTCTTCATCGGGAAAGGCAAGCTCGCCATCGATCATGCGGACTTGCACGGGCTGCCCTGCTTGCGCGAGCAGATCGCGCACCGTCGGCCATGGCGGCATGGCTCCCGAGGCAAACTGGACCCGCGCTTCTAGCCCCACAGCAAGGCTCCCAGTGAGATGGTCTTCACGCTCAACTTCTTCAGTCTAGCGGCCCTGCGCTGTTGATCAAGTTGCCCGGCGACGGCAACGCTTGCTAGACTTACCTTCCATGAACGAGCGCGGTGGGGCGGCAGGCTGGCTCACTTACTTCACGGAATCCCGCCCGTCGGGTGCCT
>JBFWSD010000557.1:0-5269 GCA_050248575.1 Gemmataceae bacterium | reverse complement strand
CAGTTGCCCGATGTGCTTGCCGCCCCGTTCGACGTCGGAAATCAGCAGTTGCGTTTCCACGGGCCATTCCGCCGGGGGAGCGGGCCACAAGGCATAGGTCGTGCCGGCGGCCAGCCCGGCGCCGGCAAGTGCGGCGACCAGAAAGCGACGCCGCCCGTGCCAGTGCACGAATCTCTCGAGCTCTACAGCGAAGGCATCGGCACTGGGATACCGTTCCTCGGGCTTCAGCGCCAGAGCGCGTCGGCAAGCAGCTTGCAAGCGTCTGGGAGCGCCGGATTTTTCGAGCGGCGACCAGTCCATCTCGCCGCGGCCCGCCTTGTCCATGATCTCGAGGAGCGTGCTGCCGCCACGCGGATCGTGACCAGAAAGCAGAAAATAGAGGATTCCGCCTAGCGCGTAGATGTCCGAGTGCGGGCCAATGCGGTCCGTCTCGCCGCGCGCCTGCTCGGGTGCCATGTAGCGCGGGGTGCCGCCGATACTCTTCTGCCGATCGTCGTCGAGCACGGTACAGAACCGCGCCATACCGAAGTCAGCCAGCAAGGGAGTGCCATGGTCGTCGATCAGCACATTGGCGGGCTTGATGTCGAGATGAACGATGCCGACGCGATGGGCAGTCGCGACGGCGCGGGCAACGTGAGCTACCAGACGCGCTGCTTCGCGCGGCGCCGGCCTCGAACGGCGGGCCACGACGTCGAGACTGCCGCCGCGCACGTATTCCATGACCAGAAAGGGCTTGCCCTCGTGGAAATCGAGGTCGTGAACGCGCACCAGGTTCGCGTGGTTCAACCTGGCGAGCAACTTGCCCTCAGTGACCAGCAAGCTCGTTTGACCGGTTTCGGCAGCCTTGAGGCCAAGCTTGATGACGACATCCTTGCCCAGCGTCGGGTGCACGGCGCGAAAGACCACGGCTTGCCCGCCGCGGCCCAGCGTCTCGACAATCTGGTACTTGCCGATGACCTGGGGGGGAGGAGAGCGCACGGGCACGATCACGGCGCTGAGCGTGGCTGCATCTTGCTGGCGATTTTCCCGGCGTTGCTGGCACAGCGAACATGCGGCCACGTGCGTCGCCCACGGGCTATCCACGGGCAGGTTCTCCAGCACGGCCGGCTCCGGGCAACCGCCCGTCTCGATCCGCCCGGTGACGTCTGCCGCCGTATCGGGGATGACACTCGTTCTTGCCAGCTCTTCGCGACGATGTCGGCAACGCGCGCAGCCATCCAGGTGTTCGGTCAACTCAGGGTCTGCCGACCTCAGCGTCGCTCGCAGTGTTTCGTCGTCGGGACAGGTATCGATCATCTTGGCTTCCCGTCACCTCGGCCACGTCAACACTACTAAAGGATGGATGCACGGATGCCTTTGGTATCATACTCGACCGGTTCGCGTCGATACAGCGCCTAGGCGCGAAAGCTCGCGTCCGGCCACCGGGGCACGCAAGCAAGGCTTCTTCGCTTGCATGCAGGCGGGCAGTTCAACCACTCGACCCGCTTCTTTTTTGCCCCTCGTCGGAGCCTGAACTCATAAAACGACATGCGCAGCTTCGGCGCGGACGTTGCTTCATGAAGACGCACGACGATCATCACCTGGAAACACTGACGCAGGCTTACGGGCGCGAGATCTTCGCACGCATGGGCTCGGCCCGCCCCATCGTCTTCACTCCCACCTGGTTCGACGAACGCCTCATGAACTGGACCATGGGAGACGAGGCCATCAAGGTCCAGCTGTTCCGCTTCGTCGACGTCTTGCCGATGCTGAAGACGCCCAACGACATCGCCACCCATCTGCGCGAATACTTCGGCGAGGCCGCCGCGCACTTGCCGGGCTGGCTGCACTTTGTCTCGCAACGCTTGCCGAGCCGCGGCCTGGCAGGCCGCCTGCTTTCCATTTCCGCCCTGCTGAGCACCAAACGGCTGGCCCGCCGCTTCATCGCGGGCAGCAACGTCAAGGAAGTGCTGGCCACCCTCGACAAGCTGCGCCGCCGCCAGCTGGCCTTCACCGTCGACCTCCTGGGCGAGGCCACCATCGCCGAGAGCGAGGCCATCCGCTATCAGGAAGAATACCTGGGCATGATCGACGGGCTGTGCCAGGCAGTCAACGACTGGCCCGCGGTGCCCCTCATCGACCGCGATGAGCGGGGGCCCCTGCCCCGCGTCAACGTCTCGGTCAAGTTCTCGTCGCTCTATAGCCAGTTCGACCCCATCGATCCGGTCGCCACCAGCACCGCCGTGCGCGACCGGCTGCGGCCCATCTTGCGACGTGCCCGCCGCCAGCATGCCTTCATCAACGTCGACATGGAGCAGTATTCCTTCAAGGACCTCACGCTGCGCATCTTCCGCGAAGTGCTAGAGGAAGAAGAGTTCCGCGACTGGGCCGACATCGGCATCGCCATCCAGGTCTACCTGCGCGACACCGACCGCGATCTGGAAGAACTGCGCCGCTGGGTGGAGAAGCGGGGCACGCCGATCTGGATCCGTCTCGTCAAGGGAGCCTACTGGGACTACGAAACCGTGATGGCCGGGCAACAACGCTGGCCCGTGCCGGTCTACACCGAAAAGGCGCAGAGCGATGCTGCCTTCGAGAGACTGACGCGCTTCCTGTTCGAGAATCACGAGTGGCTGCGGCCCGCGCTGGGCAGCCACAACGTCCGCAATCTGGCCCACGCCATCGCGCTGGCACAACACCTGGGACTGCCGCCGGGCCGCTACGAGATCCAGATGCTCTACGGCATGGCCGACACCATGAAGGATGCCATGGTCTCGCTCGGCCAGCGCGTTCGCGTCTATACGCCTTTTGGCAAGCTGCTGCCCGGCATGGCCTACCTGGTGCGGCGCTTGCTCGAGAACACCTCGAACGAATCGTTCTTGCGGGCCGCCGGCGCCCACGTGCCCGAGGAGAAACTGCTGATGAATCCGCTGACCAAGGTGCGCCACGCCGAGAGCGAGATTGGCGAAGACAAGCGGCACGGCCACGCCACCAAGCCACCGGGCACGCCAGCCGCCTTCCATAACGAGCCGCTCATCGATTTCAGCCGCGCCGAAGCACGGGCCGCCATGGAACGTGCCCTCGAACAGGTCAAGGGAGAACTGGGCCGCACCTATCCGCTCGTCATCGACAATCAACCGATCTCGACTGAAGGTACGATCGACTCCGTGAACCCGTCGCGGTTCAGCCAGGTCGTCGGCCGATGCAGCAAATCGACAACCGCGCACGCCGAACGCGCCTTGCAGGCTGCCCGCGCCGCCTTTCCCGCCTGGCGCGACCTGCCCGAACGCCAGCGGGCGAACTACTTTTTCCAGGCCGCCGAGGTAATGCGCCGCCGCCGCTACGAGCTCGCCGCCTGGCAAGTCTACGAGTGCGGCAAGCAATGGCGCGAGGCCGATGCCGACGTCGCCGAGTCGATCGATTACTGCGACTACTATGCCAGCGAGATGCTCCGGCTGGCCGAGCCGCGCCGCCGCAACGTTCCCGGCGAAGACAACGAGTACTTCTACGAACCGCGCGGCGTGGTCGTGGTGATCGCGCCCTGGAACTTCCCGCTGGCTATCTTGACCGGCATGACCGCGGCGGCCCTGGTCACGGGCAACACCGCCATCATGAAACCAGCCGAGCAATCGTCGGTGATCGCGGCCAAGCTGATGGAGATCTTCCAAGAGGTGGGCTTGCCCGCGGGCGTTGCCAGTTACTTGCCCGGCATCGGCGAAGAGATTGGCCCCACGCTGACGCAGAGCAAGGACGTGGCCCTGATCGCCTTTACCGGCTCGAAGGGTGTCGGGCTGCTCCTCAACCGTCAGGCCGCCGAGACGCCCACCGGGCAGGATCATGTCAAGCGGGCCATCGCCGAGATGGGGGGCAAGAATGCCATCATCGTCGACAACGATGCCGACCTCGACGAGGCGGTCCACGGTGTGGCCCTCAGTGCCTTCGGTTACGCCGGCCAGAAATGTTCCGCCTGCTCGCGGGTAGTCGTGCTCGACGCGGTGTACGACCAGTTCCTGGCCCGCTTGCTCGAGGTGACGCGCAGCCTGAAGGTGGCGCCTGCCGACGATCCGGGGTCGACCATCGGCCCGGTCATCGACGCCGAGGCGCAAAAGCGCATTCTCGAAACGATCGAGAAGGGCAAGCCAGAGGCGGAGCTGGCCTACGCGGGAGATGTCAGCGAACTGGCCCGGGAGGGCTATTTTGTCGGCCCGCATATTTTCGCCGGCGTGAAACCGGACGCCGTGCTCGCGCAGGAAGAAATCTTTGGACCGGTGCTGGCGGTGATTCGCGTCGCCGATCTTGACGAGGCCTTGCGTGTCGCCAACGGCACGTCGTACGCGCTCACGGGCGGGCTGTATTCGCGCAGCCCGCAACACATTGCGCGGGTGAAGCGCGAGTTCCGCGTGGGCAACCTGTACATCAATCGCAAGATCACGGGCGCGTTTGTGGATCGGCAGCCCTTCGGCGGCTTCAAGCTATCGGGGATCGGCTCGAAAGCGGGCGGCCCGGACTATCTGCTGCAGTTCTTGCAGCCCCGCGTCGTCACCGAGAACACCATGCGGCGCGGCTTTGCCCCGCAGTGACAGAAGAAAACCGCGTGCAGAAGCTATGGGTCCGCGCGCCGAAGTTCCGCCTTCTGCATTCTGACTTCGGCGCTGTTCATTCGTCTTCTGCATTCTGGCAACTGCGTTATAATTGAGCCCGTCATGGTGGACGGACTACGATGGAAGTCGTGACAGACCCGGCCTTTCCAACGGATCAAGGAACGATGAGCAAGAACCGCCGTTTGCAGATCGTAGGGGCAGTCGCTGGCGTGGTGTTGCTGGGAGGCGCAGCCTGGCCTGGGCCGGTTCCCGCCATCGTCTTCGGGCCCATGGGCTACATGATCTCGGGAGCCTTCCTCTCGTTCGTCATCACCGCGTTTGCCCTGCACCAGGCCCATCGCCGCATTCAAGAAAAGACCGATGCGGGCTTCCGTGCCCTGCTCGAATCGTTCCAGCACCTCGCCGACGGCAACCGCACCGGGCTGATCTACTGGAGCAAGGAAGGCGTGCTCACCGATGCCAACGAGACCTTCCTGAAAATGGTGGGCCGCGACCGCGACGAGATCAAGAAAGGCGCCCTGCGACTGACCGATCTTTCGCCCGCCGAGCAGGTCGAGCGCGATTTTCGTGCCCGCGCCGAGCTCGACGTCAATGGCGTGGCGGCCCCCTACGAGAAAGAGTTCTTGCACAAGGACGGCCACCGCATCCCGGTGCTGCAGGGCATGGCCCTTCTGGAAGACGCCCGTCAT
>JBFWSD010000556.1:0-5271 GCA_050248575.1 Gemmataceae bacterium | reverse complement strand
CGAGTCCGCACCTCCCTATCAGACGCCGGTGTCGGACGAGTTTTGCCCGTTCCAGAAAGACAACCTGTGCACGGCCCGGGAACCCAGGCCGCTGGGCTGCCGCGTTTATTTCTGCGCTCCGGACTATCAAGAGACCAGCCACCAGATCACCGAGAAGTACCTGGCCCGCCTGCGCGAACTGGCGGCGGCCCACGATTTTGACTATCGCTATGCTCCGCTGCACGTGTTCCTGAACGAGAAAACTTCAGGCGAGACCGCCCCGCAAACCGATGGCCGCCGGCAGAGCTTGCCTCTGGCCCATTCACCCCAGGAGTAATCATGCCCCTGTTCCGCGCGCTCCTCTTGTCGTTGATCCTGGTGACCGCGGCCCGGGCCGCCGACTGGCCGCAATGGCTCGGGCCAAACCGTGACGGCGTTTCCACCGAGAAAGTCGCCCCCTGGAAAAAAGCTCCGGAACGCGTCTGGGCCATGCCCGTGGGAGACGGGCACAGTTCCCCCATCGTGGCCGACGGTAAGGTTTTCCTCCACTACGGCGTGAAGGGCAAGAACGCCGAAGAAGTCGCCGCCTTCGACGCCAAGACAGGTAAGAAGCTCTGGTCCACCCAGTATGAACGGGTGGCCTTCGAGAGCCCGTTCGGTTATGGCCCGCGCGGGACTCCTGCCCATGTCGACGGCAAGCTCTACACCCTGGGCGTTACCGGCGTGCTTTGCTGCTTCGACGCCAAGGAGGGCAAGATCCTCTGGCAGATCGACACGCTCAAGAAATACGAAGCCCCGAATCTTACCTTCGGCGTCTCCTGCTCGCCGCTCATCGACGGCGACAACGTCATCGTCATGGTCGGCAAGGGGGCCACGGTGGTCGCCTTCGAACGCACCAAGGGGACCGAGGTCTGGAAAAGTTTGGAAGATCCGGCCAGCTATTCGTCGCCGGTGCTGTTCGGCACAGGCAAGGACAAGCAAGTGGTCTTGCTCACGCAGCAGGGCGTGGTGGGGCTGGATCCCGCCAGCGGCAAGGAGTTCTGGCGTTACAAGCTCGTTGATCTGCTCAGCGAAAGCTCGACCACGCCGGTGAAGATGGACGATGTGATCTTCGCCTCCTCGGTGACTTTCGGCGGCGTCGGTCTGAAGATGGAAACCAAGGAAGGCAAGCCCGCCACCGCCGAGGTCTGGAAGAGCAAGCCGCTGACTTGCTATTTCTCGACCCCTGTGGTGGCCGACAAGCATCTCTATGCCGTGACGGGCCAGATCGTGCCGCCCCAGGCCAACCTGCGCTGCGTCGACCCGAAGACGGGCAAGGTGCTGTGGACGCAGAACAAAGTAGGCAAGTACCACGCCGCCCTCCTGCGTACCGGGAATGACAAGCTGTTGATGCTGGACGATGGGGGCGGTCTGGCCCTCCTGGAGCCAGACGCCAAGGGTTTCAAGGAAGTGTGCCGGTCGAAAGTGAGCGGCCCGACCTGGGCGCACCCGGCGCTGGCCAATGGCCTGCTCTACTTACGCGACGCGAAGGAGTTGATCTGCCTGAAGATGGTGGAATAGCCGGAGGCCGGGCGGCCCAGCGACGAAGTTGGTGAACGCTGGCGGCGAGTGATGTACAATAAAGATGGGGAGTGGTCCTGCAGGCACACCGATGCCGCCTCGATCACGGTTGTTGCATGAGCATCATCGTCCTGAGTTCCGTTGCCATCCGCGCGGTTGCGCACGTGATCGCGCTGGAGCTGTTGCGGCGGCAGCGCGACTGGCGGCTTGTCTTCCTGGTGGCGATGATCGCCTTCATGATGTCGCGGCAGACCCTGACCCTGATTGAAGGCCCAGGGTTCGGCACGTTCTCCGAGGAACTGACTGAACTGCCCGGGCTGATCGTGAGCGGCATGGTGCTGCTCGCCGTTATCTTCCTGTCTCAGTTGCTGAGCGAACGCGAACAACTCATCCAGCAAGCGCTGGACAGGCAACTCGAACTGGTGACTGTACTCGAGCAGGCCAGGCAAACCGAACAGAGGCTGCGCACCTTCGCCGGGATCATCGAATCATCCAGTGAGGTCATCGGCACCGCCACGCCCGAGGGGCGCGTCACTTATGTCAACCCAGCGGGCTGCAAGCTGCTGGGCCTCGAGCCGGCGCAAGTCGAGCACACGACCATCCGCGACTACTACCTGCCCGAAGACTATGAGCGTGTCGAACATGAAGTACTGCCCAGCCTGGCGGCCACGGGCTTCTGGCAAGGCGAGCTGCAGTTCCGTCACTTCCAGACCGGGCAGCCCATCCCGATGTACCAGAGCGGCTATGCGATTGCCATCAGCGACGGCGGCGATGGCCGCGTGCTGGCCAACATCAGCCACGACATCAGCGCCCGGCAGCGGCAGGAACGTGCCCTGCGCGAATCGGAGGGCCGCCTCCGCGCCATCATGGATCATGCCCCCATGGACATCCTGCTCGTCAATCGGGCGGGCAAGATCGAGTTCGCCAACAAATCCAGCGTTTGCGGCGTCGAGTTCGACACGCTGGTCGGGCGGCCCTTTCTGGATGTGGTGCCGAACGCTCATCGCGGCGAACTGGCCGCGGCGCTGCAACACGTGCTCGAAACCGGCGACGATCGCCGTCTGGAGACACGCGGGCTCGACCAGGCCGGAATGACTTGTTGTCACGATTGCCACCTGGCCCGTGTCGACAGCGCCGGGCAGCCCGACCGCGCCATCTTCATTGCCCTGAATATCAGCGTGCGGCAGCAGGCCGAGTCGGCCCTGCGGGAAAGCGAGGCCCGCTTTCGCGCCATGTGCGAGGCTTCCCCGGTCGGTATCTTCCTTACCGATCCCGAGGGCAACGTCACCTATTGCAACCCGTCCGATCAGCAGCAAACCGGGCTTACCTGGGAGGGAACGATGGGCCGACGCTGGCTCACGGCGATCCATCCCGACGATCGCGAGCGCGTGCTCGCCGACTTCCTGGCTGCCGTCAACACGCAGACGCCCTTCCGCGGCGTGGGCCGCTATCTGCACGACAACGGCAACGTTTTCTGGTGGGACGTGAAGACGGCCCCGGTTACCGTGGGCGACGAGCTGATCGGCTATGTCGGCATCTGCACCGACATCACCGAACGCCGCTACCACGAGGAAGAGCGCAGCCAGCGCTTCGCCCAGCTGCAAAAGCTGGCCGACGCCTCGCGCTTGCTGTCTTCCAGCGCTTCGCTCGAAGAACGCCTGACCATCATCACCGAGCAGGGCCGGGCCATCATCGGCGCGCACCAGTGCGTGACCAGCCTCTCGGTCGACAACAACTGGAACCAGGCCATCCACAGCCTGTCGCTGTCCGATAAATATGCCGACTGGCAGGAGTACGACGTGAAACCCGACGGCACCGGCATCTACATGCTCGTGTGCCGCACCAACAAGCCAATACGGCTGACCCAGGACGAACTGGAAGCGCATCCGGCCTGGAAGGCCTTCGGCGCGGAACGGGAGCGGCACCCGCCCATGCGCGGCTGGCTGGCGGCCCCCCTCATCGACCGCCACGGCAACAACCTCGGCATCATCCAGCTCTCCGACAAGCTGCAGGGGGACTTCACGCCCGCCGACGAAGCCATCCTGGTGCAACTCGCCGGGCTGGCCTCGGCCGGCATCGAAAGCGCCCGGCTCTTCGAGCAAGTGGTGGAAGCACGCGAGCGGCTGGCGGCCCTCACGCGCCAGCTCATGACCGCCCAGGAAACCGAGCGGCGCCACCTGGCCCGCGAACTGCACGACGAGATCGGGCAGATCCTCACGGCCATCAACATCAACCTGCAGCAAGTGAAGGGGAAGTGCGAGCCGCAGGTGCTGCCCCGCGTCGAAGAAAGCATGGCGATTGTCACGCAGGCCATCCAGCAAGTGCGCGACATGTCGCTGAACTTGCGGCCGGCCATGCTTGACGATTTCGGCCTGGAAGCGGCCCTGCGCTGGTATCTCGAACGGCAGCAAGAACGCGGGCAGTGCGACGTCCGCTTCGAATCGCGCACCTCGGGAGGCGATCTTCCTTCCGATGTCAAGAACGCCTGCTTCCGCGTCACGCAAGAGGCGCTCACCAACGTGTTCCGCCACGCCCAGGCCACCAAGGTGCTGGTCACGCTGCGCGAGGCCGACGACGCCGTGATTCTCAGCATCCGCGACAATGGTGTCGGTTTCGACCAGTCGCGCGTGGACGCCTCGGCCATGGGGGTCAGTTTCGGCTTGCGCGGCATGCAAGAACGGGTCGAACTGCTGGGCGGCGAATTCTGCCTCGAGTCGAGTCCGGGCCACGGCACGTGCATCCAGGTTGCGCTGCCCTTGCCCGCGGCGGCCCCGATCGAAGAAAGTCACGAGGAGGTCGCCCCCACATGAAGCCCATCCGCGTCCTCATCGTGGACGACCATGCCCTGGTTCGCGCCGGTATCCGCTCGCTCCTGAAAGAGCTGACCAGCGTGGAGGTGATCGGCGAAGCCAGCAATGGCCGCGAAGCCCTGACCATGCTCGAGACCCACCATCCCGACGTGGTGCTCATGGACATCATGATGCCCGAGCTGAACGGGCTGGACGCCACGGCCCGCATCTGTGCCGCCCATCCGCGCATCCGCGTCATCATTCTCTCCATGAATGCGACCGAAGAATACGTGCTGCAATCGCTCCGCGCCGGCGCTGCGGGCTACCTCCTCAAAGACATTTCTCCCTCGGAACTGGAACAGGCCATCCGCGCCGTGGCTCAGGGGGAAAGCTATTTGACCTCGGCCGTTTCCAAGCATGTGGTGGCCGGCCTCTTGCAACGCGCCGACCCCGGTCGGGGCTCGCTCGACCGCCTCACGCCGCGGCAACGCGAAGTACTCCAGCTCATTGCCGAGGGCAACACCACCAAGCAGATCGCCCGCAAGCTGGGCATCAGCGTCAAGACCGCCGAGACCCATCGCATGCAGCTCATGGACTCGCTCGACATCCACGACGTGGCCGGCCTGGTCCGCTACGCCGTCCGCATGGGCGTGATCACGCCTGAGATGTGATCTGACTTGCCACATTTGAACCACGAATCTTGCCAGCCCAGAAAAAAGTGGTTCCTGACCTGATCGTTCGCACAGGCAATGCGATTGCCCACTATCAGGATCGCTAATGCAAACCCTTGACTCAGGTGGTTACCGGACCTAGTCCCTCAGGTGCCTTCCCCTACCTGGCGGGGTGCTAATCCCCATTTCAATCGCCCTTGCAAAACTGAAGAATAGTGCATGTGGAGTTCAGCACCTTTGCGGTCTGGTAAGGCGAGAATGCAACGGCGATT
>JBFWSD010000555.1:0-5273 GCA_050248575.1 Gemmataceae bacterium | reverse complement strand
AGGCGACGTCGAGGAAGAACTCGCACTGCTGCGCGAACTCATCGAAATCGCGCACGGGCCGCATTTCATATTGCACCACGCACAGGCGGATGGGCTCGATGGCCAGATGATAGCGGCGCGACTTGCCCGGCGTGTAATCGAGGTTGTTCCACTCGAGGAAGGTGGCATAGCCCTTCGAATCGGCGTCGCTGGGCAGGTAGTTGGGGATCAGCCCTTGCAAGGCGAAGCCGTTGGAGAGCTGGGCGGTCAGCACCGGGTCGAACAGCTCGCTGTTCATGACGCGATCGATGTACTCGCGGGCGGTCATCTCATCGGCGTGCTTGTGGTAGCCCGGGATGCGGCCCGCGATGATGATGCGGGCCAGGTTGCGCTGCCGGCACAGTTCCTTGCGCGCCTCGTAGAGCCGCCGCGACAGTTTCATGCCGCGATACTCGGGATCGACCATGATCTCGATGCCGTAGAGCGTGTCCCCCTTGGGATTGTGATTGCGGATGAAGCCGTTGTCGGAGACTTTCTTCCAGTTGTGCCACTCGAGGCTGGGCTCGTATTGCAGGATGAGACTGCCCGAGGAAGCCACGACCTCGCCGTCCACGTCGACCACGAGCTGCCCGTCGGGGAACAGGTCGAGCTGGCTCTGGATCTGCTCGCGCATCCAGGTGGGCATGCCCGGGAAGCAGCGTTTCTGCAATTCGCCGACTTGCTCGTAGTCGTCGATGGCCATCGGACGGACGTTGACCTTCCATTCGAACTCGGCAAGATCCAGTGGCGGCTTCTTGGCCATGGTGAACTCCTAGACAACCCGGGCGGGACGCGCCGCGCCGGCGCTTCGCTTCGATGCATCTTAGCTCAAGTGGCTTCCAGCCGCGAGTCCTTCGGGCCGAACAGGTAAAAGACAAGCGTGCCGACGACGCCGCAGGCAAACGCGCCGTGCAAGAGCACGGCTGGTCCGTGCTGCCACCACACGAGGGCCGCTGCCAGCGACGCCCAGCAGATGGCGAAGGTGCGCACGCCCCAGTACATGCCGATGCCGCGGGCACGGATCTCTTCGGGCATGAGCGAGGTGATGAGGGCTTTGCGGCCCGGCTCGCCGATTTCGCGCAGCCCGTTGGCCACGAAGGCCACGGCCATCCACTCGGTGGGCACTTCGGCCAGGAGCAGCGGGAACAGCGCAAAGAACACGAAGGTCAGCCCGATGAAGGGCTGCACGCCCACGCGCTCGGTCATGCGTCCGATCGGCAAATAGGTGAGCAGCGCGACCAGGTTCTGCAGCGCGATCAGGAAGCCGGCCTCTTCCAGCGACAGCCCGCGGATCACGACCAGGTAGAGGACGACGAAATCGCGGACCAGCCAGTCGCACCAGCGTTTGAAGATCTCGGCCAGGAGCAGCCGCCGAAGTGGCCCGGGCAGCGCCTGCCAGACCTCGGCAAGCGTCACTTCGACGGGCGGTGCATCGCGATGAGGCATCCAGCGAAACTGGATCAAGAGCGACACGATGCCGAGCAGGAAGGCAATAGCGACCAGGGCCTGCATGCCAAGCACGCGGCCTGCTTCGGGCGTGGCGGCCCAGGAGCTGGCGCGTTCGAGCACGATGCCCGCCAGCGCCGGGCCAAGAATCTTGGGCAAGCGTTTCTGGATCGATTGCACGGCGAAGGCCATGCCGCGCCGTTCGCTCTTCACACTCGCCCCCACCGTGGTGAAGGTGACGGGCACCGAGAGAGGCTCCCAGCCCAGGATCAGCATGGCGGCCAAGAGCGCGCCCCAGGTGGTGGGCACCGTGAGGAAGAGCAAGTAGCCCGTGAGCGTGAGACAGGCGAAGAGAAGGAGCGAACGGCGATCCCCCAGCCGGGCGGTCAGGTGGCCGCCCCCCAGAAAGCAGAAGGACTCGAGAAGATTTTTCAAGAAAGCATAAAGGCCGACCGTCCAGAGGACTTGCCAGGAGACGCCAGCCGTGGCAGCGTCGCTCGCCAGCGACTTGTTCTGGGCCCGGAAATAGATGGGCATGAAGGGTTCCCAGAGCTGTTCCCCCAGCCCGAAACAGAGGACGGCCACCAGCACCACGCCCACGGTGCGATTGAGGGCCAGGAAACGGGCCAGCGAATGTTGCTTTTCGTCCATCGCGCCCTTTGTTGCGCAAGCATGCCGGGAACCTTCGTTCCTTCCAAGTTAGCGCTTATGATGATACGAACGGGCTCGTGAGTTGGGGATTCCGGCAGTCGAACGGATGCCGAGGTCGCTATGAACCATGCAGAGAATGGGCGCGCCGGGGGCGTTGGCCCCCGGAGAAAAGACCAGAATCTCGGGAACGAACGGTATCGCGCTCAGCAACCGGGCTTCTGCACGCGCCAGGGCTTCACGCTCATCGAGTTGCTGGTAGTGATCGCGATCATCGCGGTGCTGATCGGTCTGCTGTTGCCCGCGGTGCAGAAGGTCCGCTCGGCAGCGCGGCGGCTGGAATGCAGCAACAACCTGCATCAGCTCGGGCTGGCGGGTCATCTTTATCACGATTCGCATGGCATCTTGCCGCCGCATCGAGTCTGCCCGGGCCCCTGGATGGGGGGGACGGATTACTATTGCGATCTGGCGGATGCCAGCGCCCAGAGTAGCCCGAACGAGCTGTGGTGGGCTCCTTACGACAATCGGCCCGGCGCGACGGCCACGCAGGCGCTGCCCGACTATCAGCCGAACGGGATCATCTTGCCCTATGTGGAGAAGAACTCGAAGGTGTTTCATTGCCCGGAAGGGATCGACCGCCGCGCGGGCAGCCCGACCTTCGGACAGCGGTACCAGGTCTCGTATGCGGCCAACAATGTTTCGGGCGGCCCGGACCACGAATCGCTCGATCACATCACCAACGGCAACGGCACCAGCAACGTGCTGCTGATGTGGGAGCACTCGAATGTGCCGGCCTGTTCGATCAGCAACACCGCGAATGTGCGGGTGCCGTGGCCCTTCAACGACGCCGAGGTGTGGAAGCACTACGCCCTGCGGCACGACGGGCTGTGCAACTTCCTCTTCTGCGATGGCCACGTCGTCCCCATGACCGTGGACCAGCTCGAACTCAAGATGTTCTACATGCAGTGAAGTGCCGCTATTGGCCCGGCGCGCCATCGAGCTCCTTGAACTGCCGCAGCAACACGTCGACCATCTTGGGGACCGCGTCCGCTTCCAGGAAGCTGGTGCCCAGCCAGGTCTCATAGCCGCCCAGCTCGAAATGGCGCGGCGGGGGCAAGTAGCCGAACGAGCCGTTGGCCAGCTCGATCGTGAAGGTCTGCTGGAACGGGCTGCGCTTCTTCAGCTCCAGCCCGGTCTCGGCGAAGACCTCGAAAGGCAGGGCCGCGATGCCCAGGTCGCCGATCCGCAGGGTTTGCAGCGGGATGGCCACGCGCTCGGGCGCCTGGCGGCGATGTTGCAGGATGCGCTCGGCGTAGTTGGTCTCGCGCGGATGCCAGCCCGCTTTCACATCCTTCTTCAAGACTTTCTCGGCAAAGGCCACTTGCATGTCGGTGGCCTTGCGGACAGGCAGCTCGAGCTCTGCCGCACGCGCGCCGAGGGGCACCCAGTCGTGGAACTTCGCTTGCTTGTGAGCGGCGAAGACGGCGGCCGCCACGTCGTTGGCGACGATCTTCATCTGTTCATAGGGCGCGCGGCGTTTGCGGCCCCCCTTGAAATCGATGTTGTTGATGTCCCCCGAAGTGCCGTTGGACAGGATGCCCACGAAGGCGGGCTGCAACCGGTCGGCTTCCAGGAGCTGCTGGATGCGGTCGGCGAAGACGCCGAAGTAGTCGGCCGAGATCTCGCCCGTCGGCACGCCGCCGACGTAGTGGAGGGAATAGTTGGCCAGGAGGGCGATGGGGCGGCCCTCCCTGGAACGCAGCGAGAGGAACGCCACCTCGGGATCGGTCGGCCCGGCCGGTTTTTCCAGGATGTCGGAGCCCGCGGGCGGATTCATGCGGACGCGATCGACGCCGCCAAACGGGTTGCGGGCCGCTTCCTCCTGCTTCACGAACCAGCGGCGATTGAAGACGTGCTGAGGCACCTGAGCCCGGCCCCAGGCAATCTGCGCGGGTTCGAGGTTGTTGATGGCCCGCCGCACGCCGTCGACGATGCGGTCGGCCACGAACTGCTGATAGTCGCTGAGCTTGTCGGCCCGCATCATGCGATTGTGCGTGCCGCGGCAATCCGGCCCGGAATGCGTGTGCGTGGCCGCCATCAACTGATTCCTGCGCGGAATCTTCGTCAGCTTCTCGATCTTCTCCTTGGCGGCGTCGTAGACTTCGCGCGGGATGCCGACGTTGTCGCAGAGGACGAGGACCAGGCGGTTGCTGCCGTCGTCGAGGACGACACAGCGGGCGTGCAGCTCGTCGTGGATGTGCTTGGCTTCGGGGATGGTGAAGTTGCCCACGATGGGGGCCCCGAGTGGGGGCGTGATGTTGCTGGTGGCTGCCCCTGCCTTGAAGACTTTTTCCTGAGCGGACGCGAGCGTCGCGCAGCCCAGCAACACTGCCACCGCTGCCAGCATGCGACCCGTCATGTTTGTTCCTCCGACTTCGCCAACGGACCTCACTAGAGGGTCATGAATATACCATTTCCACGTGGCCGGTGGGGGCGAGTTCTTGCAGTGGCCATCCGATCCGAATAAGATTCCCACAATACCATGAATTCTCATCCTGAGTGACTGATGGACCGAGGGATACTCATTGCCGTTGACGGAATCGACGGAGCGGGGAAAACCACCCAGGTCCAATTGCTCGCAGATTCCCTCAAACATCTCGGCCTTGAGGTTGTGACTTCCAAGGAGCCGACGTCCGGTCATTGGGGTGAGAAAATCCGGCGCTCTGCGGTGACGGGTCGGATGAATCTAGAAGACGAACTTCATGCTTTTGTCGAAGACAGGAAGGAACATGTTCGGGAATTAATCAACCCCTCTCTCCAAGCAGGCAAAGTGGTAATCCTCGATCGATACTACTTCTCCACAATTGCCTACCAAGGTTCGCGAGGCGCAGACGCTGATGCAATTGCGCAATCGATGCGGTCCATTGCTCCTGAACCTGACGCTACTATCATCTTGGATGTGCCCGCCGAAGTGGGATTTCAACGCATTGCCCAACGCGACGGAACTGCCAACTGCTTTGAGAATCTCGAAAACTTGCAAGCAGTCCGAGTTGCGTTTTTGAGTTTGGCCCGGAATGGCGTCCTTATTGTGATCGACGGGACCCCACTCAAGTTGATTGTGCATCGGATTATCTGCAAACAGCTATTTGTGGGTGTGCGGT
>JBFWSD010000554.1:0-5279 GCA_050248575.1 Gemmataceae bacterium | reverse complement strand
CGTCGCCGTCCACGTCCGCCGCATACACACTGAGAGCCCCATCGGCGTCGGTGCTGATGATACGGAGTGTGAAATTCTGGCTGCCGTCGTTCTCGTACCAGGCGATGGTGTCGTCATAAAAAGAGGCGCTGAGGACGTCGGTGTCGCCGTCGCCGTCCACGTCCACCGCAAACACACTTTGGGCGCCATTGGCGGCGGCGGTGATGATGTGTTTGGTGAAGTTCGCGCTGCCGTTGTTCTCGTACCAGGCGATCGTGTCGTCGGTAAACGACGCGCTGAGGGCGTCCATGTCGCCGTCGCCGTCCACATCGGCGGCAAATACGGTTTGGGCCCCATCGGCCGTCGTGCTGATGGTGTTCTGGCCGCCGAAGACACCGCTGGACGGGGAGGGCGAGACGATGGTGACCTGGTAATCCTCGACTTCGCCGTCGGCCGCGAGCCCGCCAACACCCAAATCGCCTGCGGTGCTCAACCGGAACCGCGCGTAGGTCGTGCCCGCCAAGGCGTAACTTGGCACATCAAACGTCAGTACGTTGTCGCCGACGGTGACGTCGCGCGAATCGAAAATCTGCTCGCCTGGCCCGCCCCAGCTGCCGTCGCCGTTGAAGTCGATCCACGCATCCAGCTTGCCCGCCGCGCCTTGCACGTTCACCGTGACGGTGGCCCCGAGAACGCCCACTTGAATCGTGCCGAACGTCACGCCGTCCTCGTCGTCGGGCGTCGTCCCATTCAAATCATCGAAGTCGGCGGCCACGGAGGGCGTGCCGTCGACTTCCTCATCGCGGTCGGTTCCGAGCGTCAGGCCGGTGGCGAGATGCCGGGCGCCGTCCTCGGCGAAGGTTGTCGGGTAGGGAGTCGGCGCATCGCCGTAGTCGCCGACAATCGCGGCAGAAGTTGGATTCGCCGCCCCCAGGTGGTTGGCAATGACGGCACCCACGTCGTAGTGGCTGTCCGACGTCTGGGCCACGGTCTGGTCCGGCGGAGTCCCGGCATACTGGAACGCCACCCAGTCGGCCGTCGTCGAGCCGGTGCTGTCGCCGATGCGCATGACGTGCTCGATGGCCTTGCCACCCCCGAAGCCCGTATCGACGAAGGTCGCACCGCTTTCGGTCAGGCCGTTGCCGTTGGAACTGAAGACGATCTCGGCATAGCCTCGATCGCTTGCTCCTCCATCCAGCACGCTGATGCCGTCCAGGATGCTCCAGCCCGTGGGCAGCGGATCCAGCCCGTCGTCGCCGGTATCCAGGTCCTGCCCGCCAATCGGGTCCGCGCCGAGCCCGTTGTGATGGATCAGCAAGGCCGTCCAGGAAGCGTTTTCAATGTCCAGACCATCGATACTCACGACCGTCGTACCGGGGGCGATGGAATAGGGATGGGAACTGGCCCCCGAAGCATCCACGATCACCAGGAAACCATTGGAACCAATCGAGAAGCCACTCAGATCGATCAGGTTCCCCGTGCCGGAGGTGTTGATCTCGCCGAGCGTGCTACCGGAGTCGCCCTCCAGGAACATCAGGAATACGCCATCGAGGGACTGACCCGCCGGGCCGCGAAGTTCCACGTACTCGTTCGGCGCGTCCGTGCCAGCCGGATCCACCAGTATTTCGTTGATGTACAGATTGCCCAGGTTCTCGTACCAGGCGATCCGGTCGTCATCGTTGGATGCGCTGAGAGCGTCGAGGTCGCCGTCGCCGTCCACGTCCGCCGCAAACACACCGCGGGTCCCAAAGGCGGCGGTGCTGATGATGTGCGTGGTGAAGTTTTGACTGCCGTCGTTCTCGTACCACGCAATCTTGTCGTCGCTGGCGGAGGCGCTCAGGACATCGATGTCGCCGTCACCGTCCAGGTCTGCCGCGAACACGCTCCGGGCACTATCGGCGGCGGCGCTGATGATGTGGGCCGTGAAGTTTTCACTGCCGTCATTTTCGTACCAGGCAATCGTGTCGTCGTTGGCGGAGGCACTGAGGACGTCGGTATCGCCGTCGCCGTCCACGTCCACCGCAAACACACTCTGGGCCCCATCCGCGGCAGTGGTGATGGTGTGCGCGGTGAAGTTTTGACTGCCATCGTTCTCGTACCAGGCGATCGTGTCGTCATTGCGAGACGCGCTGAGGACGTCGAGGTCGCCATCGCCGTCCACGTCCGCCGCAAACACGTTTTTGGCCCCATTGGCGGCCGAGGTGATGGTGTATTCCGTGAAGTTCTCGCTGCCGTCATTCTCGTACCAGGCGAGCCTGTCGTCATAGAAGGAGGCGCTGAGGACGTCGAGATCGCCGTCGCCGTCCACGTCCGCCGCAAACACGCTGTAGGCCCCATTGGCAGCGGTGGTGATGGTGTGTTCCGTGAAGTTCTCACTACCGTCGTTCTCGTACCAGGCAACCGTGTTGTCATAGAACGATGCGCTGAGGACGTCGGTGTCGCCGTCACCGTCCACATCCGCGGCAAACACGCTTTGGGCGCCATTGGCAGTGGTGGTGATGTTGTGGAGCGTGAAGTTTCCGCTGCCATCATTCTCGTACCAGGCGATCGTGTCGTCGCTGAACGACGCACTGAGGGCGTCCATATTACCGTCGCCGTCCACATCCGCGGCAAACAGGCTTTGGGCCGAATTGGCGGCGGTACTGATGGTGTTCTGGCTGCCGAAGACGCCGGAGGAGACTGGCGGGCTGGCGATCGTGACCTGGTAATCTTCGACTTCGCCGTCGGCCGCGAACCCGCCGATTCCCAAATCCCCCGCAGTGCTCAGGCGGAAACGCGCATAGGTCGTCCCCGCCAGGGCGAAACTGGGTACATCAAACGTCAGCACGTTGTCGCCGATTGCCACGTTGCGCGAAGCGAAGATCTGTTCGCCCGGTCCGCCCCAGCTGCCGTCGCCGTTGAAGTCGATCCAGGCGTCGAGTTTGCCGTCCGCGCCCTGCACGTTGACCGTCACCGTGGCGCCCAGCGCGCCGACCTGGATCGCGCCGAAGGTCACGCCGTCGTCACCGCCATCGCTGCTGGCTGTGCCGGAATGAGTCCCATCCAGCTCCCCGGTGATCGTGGCTCCCAGGGTGAGCGAGGTGATCTCATGCTGGGCCCCGATTTCCGAGTCAAGCACCGGGTAGGGCAGCGGAGCATCACCGAAATCGACGGCCGGGGCCAGCCGGACTTCGAGTGCTTCCAGCCGCAAGGGAGAGGCAGGCGGACGGTGCCGGCGCGCCGGTCGCCAGCCCCAACGACGCTTGAGTTCCCTCAACCAGTTCCAGGAAGAAGCTTGCGAACCTGATGCCATGATGAAGTCCCGTAATCAGTGCGATATATTTGCCGGCGCGGCCATCCATGCTTGCGGCTGCCCGGGCTGATCTTCGAACCAAATCGAGTGAGAGATCTCATCGGTCATGAAGCCCAGGGCCTTGGGCCGCCGCACACTGGGCAACGCCACGACGTCGTATAGCTCTTGCAGACCATCAATGCGGAGCCAGTGCACGATGTCGCCGCGCTCGAGGTCGACGATGTGAATGCCGGCGCGGGCCTCGCCGCCCCGCTTCGACAGCTCTTCTTCGAGGGGCAGCCCCGTGAAAGTTGGTTCGTGGCGGGGCCGCGACGAACCGACCACCGCAAAGTTGCCAACCAGCGTGAGGCCGCGCAGGAAGCCAGGGCAGAAAGCAACGCGTTCGAAACGCCCTTGCGCCAGATCAAAGTAGCCGAGCTGGCCATTGCCCGCCTCGAGCAGCCAGAGGCGTCCGTCGTGGAGACGCGGCGAATGCGGCATGCACAGCCCTTCGCCGACGATCTCGTCCGATGCCACGTCGATGAGGCAGCCTCCGGTGCGGCGGCGTTCGCGCCAGCCGTCGGCAAGATCGCTGCGGCCCGCCGCCGTCACATAGCGTGGTTCCCCCTCCGCCATGGCCAGCCCGTTCAGGTGGCAGCGATCTTCGGGAGCAAGACGCGTGATGAAGGGGGGACGCCAGACCGGACGAAAATTCATCCGTTCGTCCAGCGTGGCCAGGCAGCTGAAGAGCGTATTGACGAAGAGGACCTGACCGCTGGCCGCAACAGAAACGTCGTGGATGTCCAGATCGCCCGTCACATAGCCGTGCCTGGGCACATAGAGTCGGTCGAAGCCTTCCCGGTTCGGCCCGGCGGTGAGCACGTTCTCGAAGCGCCAGAGTTGATTGCGCGATGAGAGCCAGATGGTCTGGCCATTCGACCACAGGCCCATGCAGCGCATGAAGGTTCGCTCAAAGATGCCGAGCCGTCCGTCCGGCTTCAAGCCGATGAGCAAGAGCTTGTTGCCCTGGTAGGTAGTGAGGGCCAGACTCATCTGCTGCTCTGCGAGCCAGGCCCCAAAATGACGCGAATAGGAAATTTGCAATTTTGACATGAGGAAGCGCAAACTCCGGCGAAGGGCGAAAACCAGGCGAATTGCGACGGTGCGATCATTCAGCGGATCTACAAGAAATCATCGGACCGATTGACCAACTCCTGCAACTCAAACAACGTCAACCACTACACAGAAGCCGGAACAACTGTCGCACGGACTTAGCTAACTTAACGCCGTGGTGTGACAAGATGGTGATCGTTGATTCTTGCTTGTGCCGCACAAGGACCTTTCTCCTTTTTTCCCAATAGGTTGTGGCGATACGCGCGCCAAAGTCGTCGCGCATCCGATTGCGCACTTGCTAGCGACTTCATTCGACAGTGTCTGTCTGTGCCGAGCAGTTTCTCGAAGAATCCTGGTGCCCGCACTGTACGGCGGGTGCGGTTATCAGGTTCGAATCCTGGCCGGGTTGTTGCCTGTCAGACGCAACGGAATCGAAGTTGTCCGAAGGGCGAAGTGAGAGGTTCAACCAGGATTGCCACACGATGAAACACGATTGCCCGATGAGGCACTTATGCGGCAGGGCGACCTATTGTACGCTAGGCCGAGAAGGCGAGAGTCGTAAGTCGTTGCACGAAGAAGTGCCGAAGGTGGGACTCGAACCCACACCCCCGTTAAGGAGACCGGATTTTGAGTCCGGCGCGTCTGCCATTCCGCCACTTCGGCAAGTGTTATCTGTCATCGGTTTACGTCGCGGCCTTCGCTTCCTTCCTACCCCGTGGGGCGCATTTTGGGGCGCTCCTCCGGGCTTCAACTTTTTCGGGATTTCTGGTCCCGGCCGCCGACTTGTCACCAGTGCCAGGATAGTCGACCACGCCGGCGGGAGCAAGAGGGCCGCTGCCGTAGCTCAGGTTGGCGAGGGCTCGACGCTTCTCCCTGCCGCCGATCTTGGTGTAGACGCGCATGGTCATGTCGATGC
>JBFWSD010000553.1:0-5282 GCA_050248575.1 Gemmataceae bacterium | reverse complement strand
GACGGTGCTTTTGTCGTCGACCACCGACTGGAACACGCCGCAGGGCCGCACGCTGATTTCGCATTTGAGCCGGGGCTTCACGCATCTGGAAGACGTGGCGGAAGTCCGCAGCCTGACGCAGCCGCTGGGCAAGCCGCTCGAAAGCACGTTGACGAGCAGCCCGGTCGGGCAGCTGGGCGGCCTCTTCAAGGCCCTGGGCCGCAACTTCATCCTCGAACAGGCCGATCGCAAGGCCCGCGAGTTCTACCTGTCCAAGACCGAAGACGGCAACAAGTACATCACCCGCCTGGACGTCGTCCTCAAGTCGGACCCGTTCGATGCGGCCAGCTTCGAGGCGCTGGAAAAGATCCAGCTCTGGCTCACCGACTTCATGCCGAAGCAGGCGCCGGGCATCGAAGACCTGAGCGCCGAGTGCTACGGCGTCACGGTCGGCGCCCGCGATCTGGCGGCGGTGACCGAATCGGATCGCGTGCGCGTGAATGCTCTGGTGCTGACGGGCATCTTCATCATCTTGCTGGTGCTGGTGCGCAGTCCGTGGCTGGCCGCTTACCTGCTGGTGACGGTGCTGTTCAGCTACCTGGCCACGCTGGGGGCCACCACCATCGCCGGCACCCTGTGGACCGGGCGGCCCTTGTTCCTGGTCGACTGGCGCGTCCCCTTCTTCCTGTTCGTGATCCTGGTCGCCGTGGGGGAAGACTACAACATCTTCCTGATGACGCGCGTGCTCCAGGAGAAGAAGAAGCTTGGCGAGATCGAAGGGACGCGGCGCGCCCTGGCCATGACCGGCGGCACAATCACCTCGTGCGGGCTGATCATGGCGGGCACCTTTGCCACCCTGATGCTGGGCGGGCTGGGGACGCTCATGCAGATTGGCTTCGCACTGGCCTTCGGAGTTCTGCTCGACACCTTCGTGGTCAGGCCGTTCCTGGTACCTGCCTTCACGCTGCTGGTCTATCGGCTGCGGGTGGGGAGCGAAGTGTACCATGCCGAAGCCGAAGCGGCCCGGGAACTTCCGGACGAGATTCTGCCCGCCCCGTCTCCGCGCCGCCACGCGGCTTGACAGGGCGACCTTTCTTCACGTCCCCTGATTCTAAATCTTCACCTGGTTCGATGCCGCCACGATAGGCCCTCCGCGCGCTTGCCAGGAAGTTCTACATTCATGTCAACTACACCGCTCATTCTCTTGATGCTCCTCTGGATTCCCGCGAACGGTCACAGCAGATTCACGCATTCAACCCAGTTGCCTGGCCAAGAATTGCTACGCGTGGACCCGGCAACGCTTTCGGTTCAGGTCGATCGCGAGGCCGCCGGCTACCTGTGGTCCCTGGACGATACACCGGATGCCAGTGAAGTGCACTTGCTCGGCTCTCTGCTGTACGCCTACGGACGAGAGCTAGGCGTTCAGGGAGACCTCGACTTCCTGAATCCGATGATCGCGCCGGGAAAATTCCGGTTGATCGATACGGATGAGGAATTCAGCGCCTTTCTGGAAGCCCTCGAGGTGCTGGCAGCATGAACGTGATCAAGAGCCCGGCTTCTTCGGAAGCCGAGCTCCTGTTTGCGCTGCAAGGGTTTATTTGCGGGGGAGTTATGGGCTGGAAGTGATCGCCTTACTTGGCGGCGGCCGTCTTTTTCTTGTGCAGAAGTTTGGCGAGCTGCGCCTTCTTGCGCGCCGCCATGTTCGGGTGGACGATGCGCTTGGCGGCGGCCTTGTCCAGCTTCTTGACAGCTTCGTTGTATTGCTTGGTCAGCTCATCGATCGAGCCCGCCTCGGCGATGCTCAACGCCTTCTTGACTTCGGATTTGATGGTTCGCTTGATGGCGCGGTTGTGCACCCGACGTTTCTCGTCTTTGCGGATCTGTTTCTTGGCACTTCGCGTGTGAGGCATTGCTACTCCCGTTCGCTCCTTGGTAGTTCAGGGAACAGGTAAGATACAGGAACGGGGGCCCGCCGGCAACAGCAGCACCATCACCTCTGCCGGCCCTTCCAAATTGACCGAGGCCATTCCTTCTCCTACTATCACCTAGATTCCGCGCGGGCGCAAATCTTGGCCAGCGAGGAACGAACACCCTCGCGCAGGCCAAGCGGGGTCTCATCTCGAGGACGGTCGTTCATGAATGCTATCGAGATCGACAATGTCACCAAGTCGTTCGGGACGCACGTGGCCGTGCGCGCGCTGAGCCTGACCGTGCCCGCGGGCTGCACCTATGGCTTCATCGGCCCGAACGGCTCGGGCAAGACGACCACCTTGCGAATGATCATGCGCATCCTGCATCCTTCGAGCGGTTCCATCCGCGTGCTGGGGGAAAGCACCACACTGGCCGCCAACGATCGGGTGGGCTACCTGCCCGAGGAGCGTGGTCTGTACAAGACGATGACCGTACGGGCCGGGCTGCGCTTCTTCGCCGCCCTGAAGGGCAGCCGCGACCGGCAGGCCATCGACGACTGGCTGGAACGCCTTGGCCTGGCCGACTGGGCCGAGAAGAAGATCGAGACTCTCTCGAAAGGGATGGCCCAGAAGGTGCAGTTCATTGCCGCGGTGGCGGCGCAGCCCGACCTGCTCTTGCTCGATGAGCCCTTCAGCGGCCTCGATCCCGTCAACCTCGAAGTGCTGCGCGAGGCCGTGCTCGAGCAGCGCCGCCGCGGCGCCACGGTCGTCTTTTCCACGCACGACATGTCCATGGCCGAGAAGATGTGCGACTACGTCTTCATGATCTACCAGGGCAACAAGGTCCTGGACGGCACGCTCGAAGACATTCGCAATCGCCACGGCACCGACGTTATCCGCGTGAGGCTGCAAGGAGACACGAACGGGCTGCGCGATCTGCCCGGCGTGCTGGGAGTGACGGACCTGGGCCGCTTTCAAGACCTGCGCGTCCAGCCCGGTTTTGACACGCAGCCTTTGCTGGCCGCCCTGATGCAGCGTGGCACGGTAGAGCACTTCGAACTGGCGCGGCCCTCGCTGCACGACATTTTCGTGCACATCGCCGGCCCGCGCGAAGGAGAGGGGAACGAGCCCAATGTAGCTGAATGACAGGTCCAGGCGCAGAGGCACAGCGCCGTTTCGCTCTTGATGGTGTGTGAACGATGTTCAAAATCTTGACAGTAGCACGGCGGGACTATGTGGCGGCGGTGCAGAGCCGCTACTTTCAGATCTGTGTACTGGTCGTGCCGCTCATCATGGTCGGCTCCGGGCTGCTCGGCAGCGAGGCCCGCATGCAGAAGGCCACGCGCGACCAGACCTTTGCCGTCATCGATCGCACGCCCGGCGCTCGCTTCTTCCCCATCATCGAAACGGCCATCAAGACGCGCAATGATTCCGACCTCGTGGATGCCCGCAGCGGCGAGAAGACCAAGGCCGCCTACCGGCTCGAGAAGGTCGAGCCCAGTGCGTATACGCCGGAGGCCATGGCGCAGCAACGGCTCGAACTGTCGAAGCGTGTCCGCAACGAGGAATTGAACGGGTTCCTCGAAATTGGCCCCGACGTGGGCCAGTCGGAGGCGCCGCCCGGTTCCGAACGGGCCGAGCTACGCTTCCAGGCGGAAGGCCTGGGGGCCGCTTCGCGCGTCGATTCCTTTCCGCGCCTGGCCGAGCGGGCCATCAATATCGAACTCCTGCAAAAGCGCGTCGCCGATGCCGGGCTCACCCTGGCCCAGGCCCAGCAAGTGCTCCAGCCCACGCTGTTGCAATCGCGCAGCCTATCGTTTCGCGAACCCGAATCAGGCAAGATCACCGAGGAACGACAAGAGAGCGTGGTGGCCCGCTATGCGTCGATGATGGTGCTGGTCATGCTCATCTACATGGGCATCCTGCTCTGCTCGTCGTTCCTCATCCAGGCGGTGCTGGAAGAGAAGATGCAGCGGATTGTCGAGGTGCTGCTGGGGTCGGTATCGCCGTTTCAGCTGATGATGGGCAAGCTGCTCGGGCTGGGGGCCGTGTCTTTCACGCTGGTGGCGATCTACGCGGGCGGCCTCTACTGGGCCGCCCAGTACATGGACTGGGCCGAGTACCTGCCCACGCTGGAAATCGTTCCGTGGTTCCTGGTCTTCTTCATCCTGGGGATCTTGCTGTATGGTTCGGTGGCAATGGCCCTGGGGGCTGCCAGCACCGACCTGAAAGAAGTCAACGTGCTGTTCACGCCGGTGGTGATCGTGGCGGCGCTGCCGCTCATCTTGCTGCCTTTCGTGCAGGATTCGCCGCATGGTTTGCTGGCGCTGGCGTTTTCGTTCTTTCCGCCGACCACGCCGACCTTCATGATGGCCCGGCTCGTATCACCAACCGGGCTGCCATGGTGGCAGCCCGTGCTGGCCGCACTCTTGATGGTGGCCACGATGCTCTTCTGCGTATGGGCAGCGGGCCGCGTTTTCCGCGTCGGCCTGCTCGTGCAGGGCAAGGGAGCCCGCTTCCATGAAATCGTCCAGTGGATCATTCATGGGTAGCCAACGATAGCGCAGTTGCCAGTGATCAGTTGCCAGTGGTAGACAGAATTGAGTACCGTTCCCCCGAAATGGGTGGGAGAAGTTGCCCGTGGGTGAACCGTTGCCGCAGTTGCCAGTGGTCGGTTGCCAATGGTCAGCGGTAGCGTGGAGAAGAATAGCTTCCCCCCCGAAGCGGGCAAACCCGCCCCGAAGGGGCAGAACAAGTTGGTCAAGGGCAGTGCCCAAACGCAACGAGCCCTGTAATGGCGAAACAAGGTGACGAAAAGGTGACTGCAAAGGAGGAATGCAATGGGATTGCAAGCTCTGGTTCTGAGTGCCGCACTGATGGCGGCTGCCGACGCCGACGACCTGAAGGCCGAACTGACGGAGGCCATCGATAAGCTCCAGGTTGCTTACAACAAGGCCGATGTCGAGTACATCCGCAACAACACGGTCAAGGATCACGTCGCCATCACCACCTACCTGCAGATGTTCGACAAGGCCTCGCAGCTCAAGGACGAGGCCAACCTGAAGGTCAAGTCGTACAAGCTCACCGGCTTGAAAGTGATTCCGCTCGACAAGGACACGGCCCTGGCCAGCTACCAGGCGGAACTGGACGGCACCTACAAGGGCAAGAAGATCCCCGCCCGCGTCCATGTGCTGGCAGTCTGGATCAAGAAAGACGGCAAGTGGCTGGAAGCGTCCTACCAGGAAACGCCGCTGCCCGCAAAGTAAGGTCAACGAATGACCCGGAAGGTCAAGTTGATGCGCGGCGCCCGCGGGCTGGTCGCTTTCGGGATCTGGTGTAGCCAGTGATGCTGGGTGCTGCCGCGCATCAGCAGCAGGCTGCCGTGCGACAGCT
>JBFWSD010000552.1:0-5284 GCA_050248575.1 Gemmataceae bacterium | reverse complement strand
GCTCGTCGGCGGGATGACCGAATAGGGCGCCGCCATCGGCACCGGAGCGCCGTCTGGCCCGACGGCACCCGGGATGGGCGGGGGCTCTTTCCCCGTTCCACCAGTGGTGGGGAGGTCGACACAGCCGACCACAGTGGCCAGTCCCAGGCACAGCACAAGGCTTCGCATCATCCACTCCTCCCGAGCATGACGGGGCATGACAAGGCGGGCTTTCGCCGCCGCTTCCCCCGGGATATACTCGACAGGAAGGTGGCCTTAACTTTCATCAAATCCGGAACAGTTTGCCTATGTCCTACCTGCGAACCTTCATTCCAGCAGTGGCCTTGATTGGCATCCTGGCCTGGGCCCTGGCCGTCGGGCAGCAACCCGCCAAGGATCCGCCCAAGGTTTCGCCCACTCCCCTGGTCGACCCGGGTGCCCAGAAAACCCTGGACAGCGCGATTGCCGCCCTCGATCGCAAGAAGCTGCCCTGGATCGAAACGACCGTGTGGCAGCGCATGCAGGTCGACGGCCTCAGCTTCCAGGCTCAGGGCGTCTATCTCGCCGGGCCAGAACATCAGCTCCATCTCCTCTTGAAGGTGCAGTCGGGGGATGCGGCGGGCCGCCTCGAGGTCGTTTGCGACGGCAAGACCTACTGGGAAACCATGCAGATCGGTTCCGGCATGCGTAGCGTCACCAAGTTCGACTTTCAACGGGTGATGGCCGTGGTCAACGATCCCACCTTGCCCGCGCCGTCGCGCACCAATCTCATGCAGCGGAGGTTCTTTGCCGGCGTCGTGCCCTTGCTGGAGAGCATCCAGAAAAACATGGTCTTCTCGAAGCTGGACACCACCAGCTGGGAGGGCAACTCGGTCCAGCGCATCAGCGGCACCTGGAAGCCCGAAATTGCCAAGGCCATCCTGGCACAGGATCCGCGCAAGCGCTGGCCCGACAACATCCCGCGCGAATGCCGGATCGTTTTCGACAGCAAGACGTACTGGCCCTATCGCCTGGAATGGTGGGGGCCGCAGGGCCGCGATCCGCACACGCTCCTCTTTGAAATGGAGTTCCGCAGCCCGCGCTTCGAGGCGATGGCCGCTGACCGCGCGGCCCAGGTGTTTCACTTCCAGCCCGACGACAAGCTCAAGATCGAAGACCGCACCCAGCTCATCATCGACAACCTGCGCCAAGGGCAACGCTGAGATAGGCAACCCGGCTTCTCGGCCCGGTGGAGACTTCGGGCGCGCTCCTCCGTGAGTGCATGCTAGAATGGAAGCGGCGATAGCTTAGCAGGAAAGGAAGAGCATGCGACCGCGCGGCAATCGAGACACGGGCAGCCAGTTCTGGCGCATTCACGACACCGGACCCAAGAACACTCCTGCCGAGGACGTGGAGGAAATCGACGAGGGCAGGCAGCCCATCACCGTCGAGCAACTCGTCCAGCAGATCAAGGAAACGGCCGACAAGCTCGTCCGCGACAACACCAATCGCGGCGACGTCAAGCTGCTCAGCACGGCCCTCAAGGAGCTGCGCTACGCCTTCAAGGTCTTCCAGCCCTTCCGCAAACAGCGCAAGGTGACGATCTTCGGCTCGGCCCGCATCAAGCCGGAGCATCCGTCGTATCAGCAGGCCGTGGAGTTTGGCCGCCGCTGCGCCGATGAGGGCTTCATGGTCATCACGGGCGCCGCCAGCGGCATCATGGAAGCGGGCCACGTCGGCGCGGGCCGCGAAAACTCGATGGGCGTCAACATCCTGCTCCCCTTCGAGCAAGACGCCAACGCCGTCATCGCCGGCGACCGCAAGCTCATGCACCTCAAGTACTTCTTCACGCGCAAGCTGCTGTTCGTGAAGGAGTCGGACGCGGTGGCCCTGTTTCCGGGCGGCTTCGGCACCCTCGACGAAGGCTTCGAGGTCCTCACCCTCATCCAGACCGGCAAGAGCCACATCTTCCCCATCGTGCTCGTCGACGAACCCGGCGGCAACTACTGGAAGAAGTGGCAAGAATTCATCCGCGAACTGCTCCTCGAACGCGGCATGATCTCGCCTGAAGACATGTCCCTCTTCAAGGTCACCGACTCGGTCGATGCCGCCATTGACGAGATCGTCAACTTCTACAAGGTGTACCACAGCATGCGCTACGTGAAGCGCGACCTGGTGTTCCGCCTGCAGAAGCAGTTGCCCGAAAAGCTGATGACGAAGATCCGCAGCGAGTTCAAGGACCTGCTGGTGTCGGGCAGCTTCGAGCAGGTGGCTGCCCTGCCCGAAGAGGCGAACGATCAACACCTGGCCCACCTGCCCCGGCTGCGCTTCCATTTCGACCGCCGCAGCCTGGGCCGCCTCCGCCAGCTCATCGACACCATCAACGCCGAAGAGTGATAGGCCCGCGGATGCGTTCGGTTTGTACGTGTTCCTGACTCTAAAGCGCTACTTCTGGACTTGGCGAGCCGGGAGCGTAGGCTCCGGAGAAGATCGCCGTCTCACACCTCCAGGGGCTCACGCTCCCGGCTCCCCAAACTGCGCAGCTTCGCACGACCAGCTCTAGCAGGGTTCATGCCCCGCTCCTTGTTGAGGAGAACGAGCGCAGTAAAGGCCAGGTCTTCCGGGGTGAACGTCGCGTGGACCCGCGCCAGCATCGGCAGCGTCAGGATAGAGAACCGGTTCAGGGCACAACCGCAGCATCGACAGATCAACCGTTTGACCCGCTCCGGGTTTTTCAGCGGTTGGGCGGTCGTCGTTTGCGGAAAGCGTCCAGTTCGCTGTTTGGATCGTACCGCTCCAGCCGCAATTCGAAGGGCTCAGCCCGCTTTCCCCCGCGAACGGAGGAGCAGGTGGCCGACCACGAAGGGCGGCACCCCGCCCGCAAGCGCGCCGAGATAGGATAGGTAGAGGAGTGAAGTTTCCTTGCCCGGCAAGACCGGGCCGAGTCCGGCGCCCGTGGCGCCGAGCCCCGCCCCGAGGATCACGCCCGCCAGCGCGATGAGCATGATGGCCTGGGCCGCGCGATGCGGATTGGCGCTTTGGAGATAGGGATTGCTCTGGATGGCGAGGGTGGCGATGTTGGCGCCGCCGCGGACCGAACCCATCACACCGCCCAGAAAGCCACCGAGGAAGATGCCGACGAAGCTGCCGACGAGTCCGCCGATCAGGGCCAGGCCGGGCGGGCGGCCCGTGAAGTTGGCCACGAGAGCTGCGCCGAGGCCCGCCCCGAAGGCGGCCGCGACCACGATTTTTAGCTTGTTGCGGCGTTCCAAGTTTTCGCGCGCGATGCGTTCCGGCACACTCTCGGCGGCGCCGTCCGGCGCGAACTCGGTAAAGGCCAGCGCGTGCGCACATTGCGGGCAAGTGGTTGCATTCTCGCCCGGAAGGGCATCGCACCCCGGGCACGTCGACCTGCTCATGAGCGGATTCCTGCAGCTGAAGAAGACGGGCACCACCAGAGGTAGTTCGCCGGCCACCGGGCCATATTCGCAGGAATCTTCACAAGGTCAGCGCATCATGGCGTAGAGGACGGCGGCGCTGGCCAGCTTCAGGGCGCTCTGGTAGTCGTGGCCGAGGCACTCGGGGGATTGGTGTTTCTCGAGGGCGCAGCCCAGGTCGTACTTGCTGTAGATGACGACCCAGCGGCCCTTGTGCTTGATGCCTTCGAGGAAGGGTGGCACGTCGTTGATCTCCTTGTCGGCCCCTTGCCCGCTGGCGTTCTCGCGGCGGCATTTGACCAGGCGGATGGCTTGCCCGCCGTTCAGTTCCTTGCTGAAGAGCTCGTTGGTGAGCGGGATGCGTTCGAGCTTGGCGTCGGGGAAGAGCTTGTTGGCCATGTCGCGGAACGACTTGTCGAAGGCGGGCCGCCCGCAACAGGCGTCGGCCAGCAACAGGCCGCCCGTTTCGAGATTGGCCCGCAGTTGCTTGAGCTCGGCCTCGCTATAGGTGAACGAGTTGCGGCCGTGCATGTAGAGGAACTTGAAGTTCTTGAAGTCGGGATGCTGCGGGGCCAGTGCTTCGGTGCGCTGTACGACATCCAGCCCGGCGGTATCGCGCAGGTGCGACATCAAGTTCCGCATGGCGCGCGGCGCGGGCTGCCAGTCCCCTTGATGCCGTAGCTGGGCCACCTGGAAGTAATTCCTGGGCACCTCTTTCGGATCGACATGGGCGCGCAAGACTTCCATCGGCGTCAGGCGCGGGCGGGGCAGTTCCAGCCCGGTGGCGTAGGCGATGATGTTGCCCGCCACGCGGAAGGCGAGCTGGGCGCGCGGATCTTCCCACTTGCCCAGCTCCCAGATGCACGACATGTCCTTGGGCGAATAGATGAGGACGGTCTTGCAGCCCTGCTGGATGCCCTCTAGCGGGTAGGTGTCGAAGTCGGAAATGGTGTGATAGCTGCGCCAGACCGGATGCTCCGGGGCCAGCGGTTGCAGTTCGTTGTCGGGAAAGATTTTCTTGATCAGGTCGCGGAAGCCTTTGTCGAAATGCTTGTCGCCGCAACAGGCTTCGACCATGATGAAGCCGCCGTTCTCAACGTACTTTTGCAGCAGCTTGATCTCGTTGGACGACAGCTCGGGCGCATAGTGGCCGTTGAAGTAGACGATGGGCGATTGCAAGAGCTCGCTGGTGACGTCGAGCAGGTCGTTCTCGTTCTCGATGGTGGTCTGGGCCGGGGCGAAGATCTGCCAGCCAAGGGGCTGATTCTTGAACAGCTCCTTGCGGGCATAGCGGACGAGGTTGCGGGCATCGTGATGGTCGTTGTTCCAGTCGTTGCCCGGGCCATGCTTGAGCTTGCTGATCAAGACTGGCGTGCGGCCGCGCGACAGGAAGAGCAAGGCAAAGCTGGTGGAAACCACTTTCCAGCGATCGAACGAACCCGAGGCGCCCACCCACGAGCCGTCGTCTTTCTGGGCCAGCGGGTTGTTCTTGCCGAGCGGGCCCTGGCCGACCAGGACCTGGCAGCCCTCGCGATACCAGTCGTGATTGCCGAGGAAACGTTGTCCGGAAAGCCGGCCGACGCGTTCGATGCCGTAGATGTTGTAGAACGAGGCCCGCGCCTTGCCGATGTCGGGATCGATGTCTTCGAAGCGGAAGTGGGCCACGATCCACTTGAGGGCCCGTTCCAGCGTCTCGTTGTCGCGATACTGCCCGCAGGCTTGCCGGCTGCTGTGTTCCATGCCGGCAATATACATGCCGGTCAGGCCGGCACAGGTCATGGTCAGCGTGCTCGAGCTGTTGCGATGGTAGCCCCAGCCCCCGTCATTGCGCTGCGTCTCCATGTAGAAGTCGCGGATCTCGGTCCAGACCTCGTCGGGGATCTTGGCGC
>JBFWSD010000551.1:0-5295 GCA_050248575.1 Gemmataceae bacterium | reverse complement strand
TGGGGAAGATGTGCTTGTGCATGAACTGTTCCTTTCAACAGTGACCCAGTGGTCAGTGAACAGTGACTTCCGGCGCGCAGTCCAGGAACGGTGACCTTGATTCCATCGATCACCCTTCTGACCACTGGCCACTGGGCACTGGCCACTTGTTAACGCTGAACCCGCTTGAGAGCTTTTTCAATGGCTTCCGCAGGAACCTGCCCCTTGACGTTGACGCTGGCCTGCTTGGTATTGACCTTGAGAGTGGCCAGGAAATCGGCCAAGGGGGCCAGGTCGGGATTATTCAGGGCGAGCACGCCGAGGAGCCCCTTGCCCTGCTCGATGCCTTCGTTGATCTGCTTCTTGATGGCGTCGGCGGCGTCGGCGTCCTTGGTGGCGACCGACAGGGCCACCTGCAGATCGTTGTCCAAAGTGATGCCGAAGCCGATGCCTACCAACTTGTCGAGCACTTCCTTGATCTTCTCGTCCTGGGCAACCTGGCTCTTCTTGATCCCCTCGGGCAAGGCAACGAGCCAGAAGCTCTGGTTGCCGTCGGCGTCCTTGAGCAAGGAGGCCATTTTGGCGCCCACCTCGGCCTTGGCGCCCGACTTCTTGTCGAGGGCCTTGATCACGTAGGCCTTGTCGGGCGAAGCCACGATGGCCTTGGGGCCGGCAATGGCCATGTACATGGTGTCGCCGAGCGGATTGCGGCCGCGCGGGTTCTTGACCTCGAACAGCTGATGGCTGCCTTCCTTCACGATCTTGAGGTTGTCGTTCTTCTTGGCTTCGGCCTCGGCGCTGGCCTTGAGCTTGTCGACATCGAAGTTGCCGTTGATGATGATCAGCCCCTTGCCGGGCTCATCGCCGCCCGGGCCGGCGATCATGATGGAGTCGACATCCTTCAGCGGATCGAAGCCGAGCGGCCCAAGGACCTGCTTGGCGCGGTCGCTTTGCAGGGCCGCCTTCATCTGGTCGAGGGCATGCTTCTTGATCAAACCGGAACCAAGCAACTGCTTGATGTTGATCGTCAGCACCATTTCCGAATCGGCGGGCAGGTAATTGTTGACGTCGGCAGCCTGTACCGGAAGGGAGAGCGCCAGCACAGTGAGGGCACACAGCCAGGGTTTCGCGGACATGAGTTTCTCCTAAGGGTGGATCGAGAAGGTACAGCTACCGCCAGCATTATACGGGAATCAGGAGGGCGTGCATCCTTGTCCGTGTAACGAGGGGAGTCTTGTCTGAACTCCCGCCCGGTATGAGGGCACTGATTGCTAAACGCTGCCCCATCAGCGCAACCACTTGATCTTCACCAGCTTAACGACAGCAAGAACACGGGCGTGCAAGAAAATACCCGCCAGTGCAGCAACCAGTTTCAGTATTTCGGCACCGCAGCAATCAACGGAAGAACACGAAGCCGGCGATGCTCGCCAGGGCCACGGTCAAGATGGCGAGTACGGTGGTGCCAAGGTTGGCCAGCCGCTGATTGCGGGCGTCCTCGGCGATCGCTTCCGCGGTCCAGGAAACGAAGTTCTGGTCCTCGAGCAAGCGACGAAAGACGCCGGGGGCAAAGGCTTGCTCATGTTGCGGATCGGCGCCGGTGCCAGCCAGGTAACAGCCGCCAAAAAGAGGAGGAGTGGGCGGGTGAAGCGGAATGCCACTGCCGAGGATGGTCGCCAGGTTATCAGCCCGCGCGTAGAACTCGGCGAGTAAATGCATGAGGCTGGCATTGCCGAGCGTATCGGTGCCGGGCGGATCGAGCCGCACCAGTCGATAGACCCAGCTGGGCATGAGCGACTGACAGATCCACAAGGCAGCGTTGACCAGCATATCCTGCCACTGCTCAGGATCGAGATCAGGGCTGTGCGGCAAGCGCAGCCCCAGGCGGCGCTGGCGCTGGTCGGCCGGAAAGCGTTCGATGAAATCGCGGAAGCCCGGCGCCGTTTCCAGATCGCAAATCAGCGCCAGGATCGGGCAGTTGACCCGCAAGGTCGTCCGGACAATATCCAGCTCTTGCTGCATGAGCTGGCCGAACTGACTGGCCACTTCGGGACGGGCCAGGCCGGGATAAGGAATGAGTGTGAGGATCCCGTTGAGCGGACAGTAGGGCTGCCGCGCTTCGACAATGAGCTGACACAGTCGTTCGAGCCGTTGCGCGAGTGCCTGGATATCGTCGGTGTCGCGCAACAGGCTGGACTTGCTGCCCGACGAGAGTCGGCGCAGTTCTTCCTTTTCCTTTGCGTCGAGGGGGCGGCCTTCTTTCTTGGCGCGGGCGAGCACGGCCTGGATTTCGCGTTGCTGGCCTGCCTTGGGTCGAAGGGTCTGGTAGAAGTCGTCCTCGGCAGGAGCGGGAGCGGATTCAGTGGCGAGCAACTCGGCTTGATAGGCCATGGCACAGGTGCCCGGGCAGCAGATGTAGATGCCTTCATCGCCGGCACAGAATTGAACGGGCCCTTCGGGAGGGCTGGCCCGCACAATCAGGGGCACCTGGGCCGAGTCGAACAGGTTTTCGACGCCGGCTGCCGATCTGCCCAACACGAGGAAGAGCGGATAATCGGTGAGATCAATCTGGGCGGCGCGGAGATTGGCGATTCCCTCGGCCCAGGCGGCATCGATATCAGGATGAACGGGCATTGGACGGCTTTCCTCGATGACCGGGCCGGTCCCGGTCGTTGCACAGAGGCGATGCACCGGCTTTCAACGCATCAGACGCGAATACAGCAGGTAAGCAAAGGGGGGCACCACGGCGACCAGGAAAGCCAGAAAGGCAATACTGACGCCGCGCAACTTTTCGCGACCACGCAAAGGGGCAACCTGGATGGGCGGATCCAGCTCGGCCGGCGGGCTCCAGTCCTTGCCCTGGGCGCGCGACACGCGCTTGCCCACGGTGTCCACCCATTTCTGCAATTCTTCGGGGCGATCCCGGCGCGAGCCCCGATAGCCCAGCATCACGCACAGAAAGCAGATTTCCAGGGCATCTTCACGGGGACGAGTTTCGGCGCGGGTCGCCTGCTCCCAGTAGAGCGCACCGCGCTCATCCGTGCCATACAGGTCTTTCTCGAGGGGCTGATCGCCCCATTGCTTGCCCCACAGCGAGTGTTCGACAAACAGCTCGTCGAGCCAGCAAGTCATGAAATACCTTGCCCCCAGGAAACGCTCATTGCCTGAACCTGGATCGCCGCCGAACTCTGCGACCAGATCGGGGTCACCCTCTTCCTTGAGCATCCCTTTGAGGTTGGCCTGCTCTTGATTGAGGTTCAGAGTCTCCCCGGCCGCCAACCGTGCCCGCAGGAACAGCGCGTTCTGAAATATGGGGGACACCAACCTTGCAAATTCGTCACGCATGCGTGTGTGGGCCGTCAGTGGTAAGTCGCCAGATTCAATCGCTTCTTTCTTCTTGACCGGACACCATATTGCTATTGCTCATGCCCCCACTGACCACTGAGGACGGACCACGAGCGCTACTTGCCTTGCGGCACCAGGTACAGCGTGAACTGCATGGGGATCGTCTGGCCGCGATTCTTGATGGTGAGGACGCGCTGGCCCTGGATGTTGCCCGCAATCAGGTTCTCGTTGAGCCGCAGGGCCAGCGTCAACGACTTCTGCACATTCTGCCATTCTTCGAGCTGCGACTCGCGGTTGATCTGGTAATAGACCAGGCCGGCAACCACGGGCAAGGCCCGCGGCGGCCGCGGGCTGTGCGCGAATCGCAGGCCCGCTTGTCCGAGGCGGAAGATCTCGTCGACCCGGTCGGAACTGCCGATCTTCATGTCGAGCTGCCCGGCCTTCGTGAGCAGGCGGATATTCTCCTCGGTGGAGAGCGGGCTGTGCACGCCAATGAACATCTGCCAGATCGATTCCAGCCAGGCGGGCTCGAGTGCCACCTGCATGCGCAGCCCGGCGCCCACGAACGGCCGCTCCTTGTATTCCGGCTCCACGAAGATGTCGAGCAGCCGATCGAGCTCTTGCTTGACGCGGAAGAAACAGGTGCCCAGGTCGTCGTGATCGTAGTGGGGCAGCTCGGGCATGCGCCGCGTGCCGCCAAAGATGGCCAGCTGCCCGACCACGCGATTCAGCTCGGTATACATGGGCAACGGATGCACTCCCTGGGCAAAGCCCAGGATGCCCAGCATGCCATAGCCCTCGTTGAGCACGCGCAGTTGCTCGAAGATCAGCCGATCGCCTTGCGACTGGCTGTCGAAGTTGATGCCGCGCGACACCACCTGGTTCGAGAGCAGATCGATCTTCTTGCCGATGCGGTCGTAGCTGGTCTGGATGATGTCGGCCGACAGCGTCTGCCAGGCGTCGCAGGCGAGCACGGGCGGAATGTACGTCTCATCGAGCTGCGGCACCGCCTCGGCTTTGGGCGACTTCTCGATGCGGGCAATCGGCAGCGTCTCGTAGCCGGTGAAGTCCTGCCCGGAGAGCAGCAGCTTCAGGTTGAGGTTCTTGACCTGAATGGGCTGCGGATTGATGCCGGTGTTCTCGTCCTCGAGATTGCGCGTATCGACCAGGTAGCGCACGCCGTCGGCCTTGCCGTTGTCGGACACGTTGGCCTTGCCCAGCTGGACGACCGGAATGGCCAGGAAAACGGTGATCTGGTTCTGCGCTTCGAAAGCGGGCTTGAGATCGAGGGCCGGTACGGCCCCATCCTCGGGCAGGTCGACCGCGGTACCGTCGTGCAGCCTGGCCTGCAGCTCGCGGACGACAAAGCGATAGTTGGTGAGGGCGTCGCGATCGATGTTGATCTTGCGCAGGCCCCAGTTGTAGTGCTGGTCCCACTTCTGATTGCGGTCCATGGTATGCAGGAGCGCTCGCTGTGCGGCCTGGAAATGGTGAGGCCGCAGGAACATGCCTTCATACCAGTGCACACTCCGTCCCGTCATGCGCGGCTGCCCCTGCTAGGGTTGCTGATCGGCTCCCAGTGTTATCCGCCCATTATTGTGTATAACCATTCTCTTCACAAGCGACCACCGCTGGCAAGTTTGCTCAAACTTGCCAGCATCCGCACCGTTAGAATGGCCCGGACGATCGTTACCCGTTGCGTGAGGTCGCTGCCGATGGAATTCGAAGTGCGGTGTTCGTGCGGCCGAAAAACTGTCCGTCACCGAGGGGCTGGCCGGTTCGCAGCAGCCATGCAGCTGCGGCCGGCAGGTCGCTGTCCCTTCGCTCAAGGAGCTGCGCCGGCAGGCCGGCGTCCCACACGAACTCAGCCCCGATCTGGTGATTCAGGCAGCCCTCTACTCGGGGCAGCTTCCGTGCGGGACCGAATGTGCCGGCTGCGGCAAGAATGGGGAAAGCATTGCCGTTGTCATCCTC
>JBFWSD010000550.1:0-5319 GCA_050248575.1 Gemmataceae bacterium | reverse complement strand
TAGCATTATGGGAAACTAGCCCGCTGCGCAACGAACGGGAGGTGTCGAATGATCAGTCAACCAGTGTCGCTCTGTGTCAACACCGATTGCGAAAGTCGTTTGGCCCGCATGACTTGAGGCATTTGTTTGCGCACTTTTCCCGTTTTGGGGACGGCCTTCTGGCGCAAATCAAGATCCTGCAATGGCTAAGAGCGAACAGAAATAGGCCTCCATTGAGCAAGCGAAGAACTCGGTGCATGCGAGGCGGGCCGCAATCCAAAATCGGAAATCCAAAATCGGAAATCGACAATCGAATCCATCCCTAGAAGGCGTGACCCAAAGGTCATGACCCGTACCATCGGCACCAACGGCAACTGGACAGGCCGGAGAAGGTTGCGAACGTGCATAACATGGTCAAGGGGTTTCTGTCGCCAGCCGATAGTTGGAATGTCGCCAGCAATGGTGGAGTTCACGAGAGTGGACAACACCCGGAATAGAAGGCCGCACGGAAGCGGTTGAGCGGAAGCCACGTGCAAGCGCCCGAGGAGGGGGACGCGACACGGCGAGGCGCCGCCTCACACCCGCGACACGCTGGGCAAGGCGTGCACCCCCGGCATGCCCGGCCAGCGTGTCGCTCCGGCGGCCGGAGAATTCGAAATTGGGGCTCCGGCATTGAGAGGATGCCCCCAGACCGCCCTACCGCAGAACGACCCCGATGTCGCGCCAGGTCGCGGTCAACAGCTAACGGCCCCGCCGGAGCCCCTCTCTTGAAAAAGAAATCAGAAACCAGAAACTAGAAACGATCGCGTTTCTTTCTGGTTTCTGATTTCCTTTTTCTGGTTTAATCTCCATGACCATCGAGAGCATTCACGCGCGCGAGATCCTCGATAGCCGCGGCAATCCCACCATCGAGGTTGAAGTCATCCTGGCCGACGGTTCCGTGGGACGGGCCGCCGTCCCCTCCGGCGCCAGTACCGGCGCTCACGAGGCCGTCGAGTTGCGCGACAACGACGCCAAGCGCTACCTGGGCAAGGGCGTCATGCAAGCCGTTGCCAATGTCAACGACAAGATCGGCAACGACCTGGTCGGGCTGGACGCCCGCGAGCAGGCCACAATCGACCGCCTCCTGCTCGACATGGACGGCACCCCCAACAAGGCCAAGCTGGGCGCCAACGCCATGCTGGGCGTGTCGCTGGCGGTGGCGCACGCGGCGGCCGCTTCTGCCGGACTGCCCCTCTATCGCTACCTGGGGGGCACCAACGCACGGCTCTTGCCCGTGCCCATGATGAACATCCTCAACGGCGGCAAGCATGCCGACAACAACGTCGACTTGCAGGAATTCATGAGCATGCCCGTGGGGGCCCAGAACTTCCGCGAAGCCCTGCGCATGGGGGCGGAAGTCTTTCACGCCCTCAAGAGCGTGCTCAAGTCGCGCAATCTCAACACCGCCGTTGGCGACGAGGGCGGCTTCGCACCCAACCTGAAGAGCAGCGACGAGGCCCTCGAGGTACTGGCCCTGGCCGTCGAAAAAGCGGGCTACGAGCTCGGCGCCCAGGTCATGTTCGCCCTCGATGCGGCCGCCACCGAACTCTTCGACGAAGCCAAGAAGAAGAAAAAAGAAGGCTACTGCTTCTTCAAGAGCCAGCCCGACCGCATCGCCACCTCCGACGAGATGATCGACCTGTGGGCCAAGATGTGCGAACGCTGGCCCATCCGCTCCATCGAGGACGGACTCAGCGAAGACGACTGGGCGGGCTGGCAGAAGATCACCAAGACCCTCGGCGGCAAGGTCCAGCTCGTCGGCGACGACCTGTTCGTCACCAATACCAAACGCTTGCAACAAGGCATCGACCAGGGGGCCGGCAACAGCATCCTGGTCAAGGTCAACCAGATCGGCACCCTGACCGAGACGCTCGACTCGATCGAGCTGGCCCGGCGCAACAAGTACACCACGGTCATCAGCCACCGCTCCGGGGAAACCGAGGACGTGACGATCGCCGATATCGCCGTGGCCACCAACGCCGGGCAGATCAAGACCGGCTCGGCCAGCCGTACCGACCGCGTTTGCAAGTACAACCAGCTGTTGCGTATCGAGGAAGACCTGCGCGAAACGGCGCGTTATGGTTTCGCTTAGCAGTGGCCATTGATCAGTGGCCAGCGCATGTTGCGTGCTTGGCGAGCCGGGAGCGTAAGCTTCCGGAGTAAAGGCAGCGTCCCTCGTCCGGGGCCTCGCCAACGCGGCTCAACCAGTGGTGCGGTTTGACGATGACCAGGTTACAGCCATCTCGGACCACTACAGAACAGGCGGGCCGCGGGCCGCGGCTCCTGTTCTGGTTCGCGGTCGGGCTGTCACTCACACTCATCGGCCTGGTGCTGCTCGCGCCGCGGCTAGGGATCGATTCGCCGTTTGTCAGGCTCTTTGCTCAAGATCAGTCGGTGCGGCGGAGTGCGGTGGCTGCGGCCCTGGGCTTGTTAGTGACTGCGTTCGTCTTCTTCCGCGGCAACAGCGACGGGCCATCCCAGCGTTCGAGCCCGCGCAAGCCGCCTCCGGGAGCGATCGGAGCTTGACCATGCCGCTCTGGCTCGTCGAGGATCCCAGCACCGTTTACCTGATCCTGGCCCTGATTGCCCTGGGGCTGGTGGCCACCTGGTTCTTCACCAAGCTGGCCAAGTACCTGCTGGCCGTCGCCGTGGTCGGGCTGGTGGCCCTGGGCGTGATGCTCATCGACTACCTCATCGTCAGCACTCACGAGCGGATCGAGAACCACCTCGTCTACATGGCCGAGAAGGCCGCGGTCCCCGATCTGGACGAGGTCTTCAAGTTCGTGGCCCGCGATTTCGATTACGGCGGCATGAACCGCGAGAGGTTTCGAGGGCACGCGCAGGGCCGCCTGCACGGCTACAAGATCGACGAGATGGTCCTCTGGGATTTCCGCCCCGAAGGCATCAAGGACGGCGTGGCCATTATCACCTTCAACGCCAAGGTAAAGGGCGACTGGTCGCGCGGCGCCGAATTCTTCTTCGTGCGGGCCCAGTTCGTCAAAGAGGATGGCGACTGGAAGATGAAGGGCTTCCGGCTCTACGATCCCATGCACGAGTCGAACGAGATCACGCTGCCGTGAGGACGCACGCGAAGATGCGGAATGAAGCCTGACTCATCCGCGGCCCACGTAGAGTTGCCCCACGGGCAGCACGATCGCTTCCAGGAAGTTGACGTGCGGGGGCAAGGTCGCCATCAGCACCGCCGCCTGGGCCAGTTCGTCGACGCTCATCATCGGTTCCTGGTCTTCCACCTTGCTGGTTTCTTGGCGGCGTTCCACCATGGTGTTGCCGGGGTGCAGGCAGCCGCAGGCGATGTTGAAGTCGCGGCCCTCGAGGGCAGTGACCTGGGTGAGGCCCCACAGGCCGTGCTTGCTGGTGCTGTAAGGGGCGCTGCCCGGGCGGACACGCTGGGCCGAGATCGAACCGATGTTGATGATCTTGCCGCCCCCTTGCTGCTTCATGAGCGGAAACACTTCGCGCGTACACAGGAACGGGCCGCGCAGGTTGACCGCCATCACCTTCTCCCACGTTTCCAGCGTGAGATTCTCGATCGGCCCGCCGTCGAAGGCGCCGGCATTGTTCACCAGCACGTCGATGCGGCCAAAGCGTTCCACCGTCTTGGCGAAAAGCTCTTTCACCTGGGGCTCGTCGGTGATGTCGGCGGGCACGGCCAGCACCTGCACGCCCAGCGTGGCCAGCTCGTCGGCGCTGCGGCCCAGTGCTTCCACGCTGCGGGCACTGATGCAGATCGAGGCTCCCTCGGCCGCCAGCCCGCGGGCGATGCCCTTGCCGATCCCCTTGTTGCCTCCGGTGACGAGGGCCACCTTGCCGTCGAGCTTACCCATGTGTCGGTTCCTCGCTGCCGATGTTGTTGCCGAGAAGCTGGCCGATGGTGTGGCAGAGCTCGTCGGGATCGATCTCCCCCTTGCGGCTGAGCGGGCGGCCATTGACGACGACCGCGGGCAGGGCAAACGCCTGGAAGGCCGCCAGGCAGCCCGCCTTCCAGCCGGGCCGATAACGCCACACGTCGCGCCACAGCTTTGGCACCAGATAAAGCTGATTGCGCGGATCGACGCAGACGATGGCGAGGCTTTTCTCTTCCAGGTCCCGGGCGAAGAAACGTCGCAGCACCCGATAGAGCAGGCCAATCTTCTCGCGCTGATCGTCGACGTCTCGGAAGATGCTGGAGAGGTCCATGGCCCCGTTGCGAGCGTGCAGCCGGCAGCAGCCCGAGCCCGTCAACAGTTCGGGCTGCTCGCAGATCAACAGCACGGAGACGCGCTCGCTCATGGCATGATCGTATCGTAGTCCGCACGAAGAAAATAGTGTGCGCGCCGGGAGCGTGCGCGGCCCGAGGAGGGCAGCCATCACTCGGCTGCTTTCACCGACGGTTGTGCGGCCGGTTCCCCCTTGGGACGCAGTGTCTCCAGGAAGGAAACCAGCGCCTCCACCTCCGGAGGTGAGAGTTGTTTGCCGTAGGCGGGCATGTTGCCGCCGCCCTGAAGCACCTGGCGAACCAGTTCGTCCCGATCGAGTAACGTACCGACGTGCGTCAGGTCCGGGCCGCGCTGCCCACCCAGGCCGTCGATGGCGTGGCAGTTGCGGCAGTCCTTGTTCTGGAAGACCACGGCCCCTTGCAGTTCGAGGGGCGTCAGCTTTTCCACCACTTCTCGCGGGATCGGCGTGCCGCTCCAGGCATACATGTGCGGCGACCACGGGGCCACCATGCCCAGGTAGGTGAGGACTCCATACGCCACGAAAATCAGCACCACCAGCATCACGGCGACGGGCCGTCGGCTGAAATGCCGCTCGCCACGCCCAAACAGGAACGGCACTGCCAGCAAGAAGAGAATGCCGATGACCGGCATCACCAGCATGGCAAAAGCTTCCAGCTCGGGCGGGCACAAGGCCATCAGGGCAAAGGCCGACAGGAAGTACCAGTCGGGCCGCGGGCTGGTCGGGATCAAGGTCGGGTCGGGCTTGGCGTTTGGCCCATACGGACCGAACCAGAGCGAGATGCCCACCACCACGAGCACGGCCAGTGCTGAGAAGATCAGGTCGCGCAGGATCGGATACGGGAAGAAGGGCACGCCGCTGTGCTCCACTTCCTTGTGGTATTCGGCCTCGTAGGTGGCCGGATCGACCGGCTTGCCCGGCACGGGGGGCTCGGAGATGCCCTTCTTGATGACCAGTTGCAAATGGATGGCCAGGAAGACGAGGAGCAGGGCCGGGAAGATGAAGACGTGGATGGTGAAGAAACGGCTCAGCGTGGCGCCGCCGATGATCGGCCCGCCGAGC
>JBFWSD010000549.1:0-5324 GCA_050248575.1 Gemmataceae bacterium | reverse complement strand
TCGGCTGCCAGCTATTTCTTCGCCGCCGCCGCCATCACGGGCGGGGCCATCACCGTGGCCGGGCTGCCCACGCAGAGTCTGCAAGGGGACATCCGCTTCGTCGAGTTACTCGGCGACATGGGCTGCGACATCGACCATGGCGCTGACGGCGTCACCGTCACGGGGCAGCCCCTCGATGGCATCGACGTGGACATGAACGACGTGAGCGACACGGTGATGACGCTGGCGGCCGTGGCTTGCTTCGCGGAAGGGCCGACCACCATCCGCAATGTTGCCCACATTCGCCACAAGGAAACCGATCGCCTGGCCGCGCTGGCTGCCGAGCTGCGTAAGCTGGGGGCGGATGTGGAGGAGCGGGCCGACGGCCTCACTATCACCCCGCGTCCCTTGCACGGGGCGGTCGTCGACACCTACAACGATCATCGCATGGCGATGAGCCTGGCCCTCGTCGGCCTGCGTGTGCCCGGCGTGATCATCGACAATCCTGCCTGCGTCGCCAAGACGTATCCCGAGTTCTGGAAGGATCTGGACGGGCTGCGCGTTTGAACTGCGTCGTAGCGAGCGGGACGGTGTTTTCCCTGCTGCGATCGGGTATGCTGGAGGCATGTCGCGCTGCTGCTATTCCATGCTCTGCATTCTTGCTGTTGCGCCCGCGCTGCGTGGCGGTGACCTCGAGGTGGATCAGCCCTACCAGCTGCGGTTGATCGTACTGGCGGCCCGCGATCCAGTGCTCAGTGCTGCGTTCCGTGAGCGTTTCGAGCGCGAGTTGCTGGCGCAGGTCAGGCTGGCGCTGGGCAAGCTGGCCCGGGTCAGCATCGAGACGGAACATCCGTTGCTGGCTGAGATCAACGCCAAGGGTCTGGAGGCCCTGGACGGCTGGAGCGATCTCGACGGCAAGAAAACGGCGTTCGTGCTGGTCGATCATCGCGACGGTCGCTACCAGATTGCGACGCGGCAATACGACGGGCTGACCGGCCTGTCCAGCCCGCTGCGGCGTGCCGGCGTGCTCGATCGGTTGCTGGTGGCCCGCTCGGCGGCGCTGCTCATCGATCGAGACTTTGCACCGGTGGCCGCGGTCGGCGCCGTCGGGCCCAAGGCCGAGGTCGACATCAATGTGCAGGGAGGCCGGCTCGATGCGGCCCTGCGCCGGCGCATTGGCAAGGACCTGGTCTTCGCCGTCGTGCAAATCAATCGGGTCGGGGGCGAGCTGAAGCCCTTGCGCGTGCCGTGGACGCTCTTGCAAGTGAGTCAGGAACCGGATGAGCAAGGTGTGTGCAAGTGCCGGGTCTGGCAGCGTTATCGCGATTCGCTGGCGGCGGGCCCGGCCCTCGTGGAACTGCGGGCCATCTTGCTGAGCACCACGCGCGGCCCGCTCCGGCTGACGCTGGTGGACGAGGAAAAGCGCAAGCCCCTCGCCGATGAGATGGTGGCGGTCAGCCGCCTCTCCTTCGCCAACGAGCCGGTGGAGAAGAGTCTCAGCTCGGGGGAAGGGCTGGTACAAACGCGCGATTCGTTTTCCCACGTGGCCTTCGTGCAGGTGCTGTCGGGCGACACGGTGCGTGCGCGCGTGCCGGTGGAGATCATCGAGGGGCAGACGCTCGTCTGCGGCGTCAACGTCGATCCCCGCGCCGAGGTGCTGGGCCGCCTCGACTTGCAGCGCAAGCAATGGCTGAGCCGGCTCTACGAGAGCGTGCTGGTGGTCGATCAGCTCTACCAGGAGCTCAGCAAGCTGGTCGACGCGCAGGCGCACCAGCAGGCGCTGGAGCGGGCCGAACGCGGCGTGAAAGCGCTCGAACAGGACATTGCCAGCCGTGCCACGGAGCTGAAGTCGCTGCACGCCCTGGCCCGCGAGCTCGACGCGGTCCAGCATCTCAACGTGGTCGAGGGCGAGGAACGCTTGAAGGAACTGTCGGCCCGGCACAAGGAACTGCTCGAGTTCATCGACAACACGAAGGAGGTCATCCGTCAGGAGAGCGACCCGAAGCGGGCCGAGTTGCTCGCCATGATGGAACAGGCGCGGCTGGCCGAGACCGAGGCCGATTACGACAAGGCCCTCGACCTCTATCAGAAACTGGAAAAGCGGGCCGAGAACGAAGCCAAGGTGCTGGCCCACGTCACCAAGAAACTCGGCGAGTTGAAGGCGGGCTGGAAGCTTCGCGGCGACGACCATCGGCGGGCGCGGCTTTTCATCTACGAAATCTGGGCCAGGATCGAGAAGCCGGCCGAGTTGAAGCAGCACCTCGACCACGCCGTGGAGATGTTCGAGCGCTGCAAGGAGGCCAAGGACCGGCTCACGCCGCGCATGCTCTTGAAGGCCAACCTGGCGCACGCCAACCGGCTCAAGCAAAGGCTGGAAGCATTGCGGCCGCGCAGCCGCGAGGACGATCGCCGGGAGGCGGAGATCATCGCCGAGGTGGGGGGCCGGCTGCAGAAGCTCACCGAGGACGTGAGCGGCTATCTGAGCCCGCCGCCGTGAATCTGCATGTAGCTTTGCGGTTGCCCGCCGATTAGAATGCAGCATGTTTGGTGTACTCCTGCGGGGAGCCTCCTACGAACATGGCTTCGCAGTCCGTTGCCGAGTTGATCGACATCCTCGAGCGGGATCAGTACCTCGACTATGCGCAGCTCGAGGAATTGAAGGGATCGCTGGCGCCGCGCTATCAAGAACCGAAAGCGCTGGCCCGCGAGCTCATGCAACGAGGCTGGCTCACTCCCTACCAGGTCAACCAGCTCTTGACCGGCAAGGCCAGCGAACTGGTGCTGGAGCCCTATCTCATTCTCGAGCGTCTCGGTGAAGGGGCCATGGGGCAGGTCTTCAAGGCGCGGCATCAGACCATGCGCCGGGTCGTGGCCCTCAAGGTCGTGCATCGCCGCAAGCTGACCGACCCCGAGGTCGTGCAGTGGTTCTACCATGAGGTCCAGGCCGCCTCGCAGATCACCCATCCCAACGTTGTTCACGCCTACGATGCCGGCCCGATCGGCGATACGCACTTCCTGGCCATGGAGTGCGTGGAAGGCTCCGATGTGGAGCAGCGCGTGAAGAAAGAGGGCCCGCTGACGGTTGCCGAGGCTTGTGAACTGGTGCGCCAGGTCGCCCTTGGCTTGCAGGCGATTGCCGAGGCGGGCCTGGTCCATCGCGACATCAAGCCGGCCAATATCCTCGTCGCCAAGAAGAAGTCGAAGGCCGAGGGAGTGTCGGATGGGTCCAGCTTCAACTCTTCGAGCACAAACATCCAGGGCAGCCTGACCCTGGGTGAATCGGCCCCGTGGGGGCGGGCCAAGATCCTCGACCTCGGTCTGGCCAGCCTGCGTTCCAGCCACGACGCTGCTTCGAGCAGCGAGGGGATCCTGGTTGGCACACCGGATTATGTGGCCCCCGAACAGGCGCTCGAGCCCGACAAGGTCGACATTCGCGCCGACCTGTACAGTCTCGGGGGCACCTTTTACTACATGCTCACCGGGCAGCCGCCGTTTCCGGAAGGGAACTGGATGGAGAAGCTGCGCAAGCATGCCACCGAGATGCCGGTGCCGGTCGAACAGCGTCGCCGTGGCATCACTCCTGCGGTGTCGGCAGTGGTGCGGCGTCTGCTCGCCAAGCAGCCCGAAGCGCGTTTCCAGACGCCGGCCGAACTGGCCGGCGTGATGTCGTCGATACTGGCAACCGGGAACTGGCCGCAGGGTATGTCGATGGAGACGCCGAGCGCGTCGACCGCGATCGCGAGCGGCAACGTTGCCCGGCTCTTGCAGGATCGCTACGTCAAGAAGAAGCCAACGGTTGCGGGCCGGGTGCTCGGTGTGAGCTGGCGCGTCGCGCGGGGCAGCGGACGCCTGGCTTACGCAGGCTGGAGGAAGCTGAGCGGCCGACAGCGTGCCATCGCCGCCGGCCTGCTCGTGGTCTTGCTGATCGTGGGCTATTTCACGTTGTGGCCCGCCGACAGCGTGCCTGAGAAGAAGGAGCCCGACAAGCCGCCCACCAAGATTGTTCGGCCCGAGCTGACGATTCCGGGCGGAGTGAAGTTGCCGCTGGCGTTCAGCGTGGGCGAGAACGCCGAGGAGAGTGCCCAGTCGGCGCTGGCGAATAGCGGGCTGCCCTCGCTCGAGGGGGCCTGGTATCACATCGGCCCCTTCGACAACAGCACCAACAATGGCTTTGACGCCGTCTATCCCCCCGAGAAAGAAATCGACCTGAAGAAGTCTTACCCGGGGAAGAAGAACGAGATGGTCAGCTGGCAGCCCTTCGCGGATTTCAAGCCCGGCGCCGTGGTCGATTTCCTGCCGCTCTACAAGGACAAGCGCAAGACGTGCATGTATCTCTACCACGAAATGGAGAGCAAGACCGCCATGCAGTTGCCCGTCTCGCTGGGCAGCGACGACACCCTGACCATCTGGCTCAATGGCAAGAAGGTGCTGGCCAAGAATACGAGCCGCGGCGTGAAGCCGGGCGAAGACCAGGCCAACCTCGATCTGCAAGCGGGCAAGAATCAGTTGCTCATGAAGATCTGCAACGGCGATGGCGGCTGGGGCGTGTACATTGCGCCGGTGCCGCCGACCGTATTGCTCGACCTGGTCGAGCCGAAGACGCCGCCGGCCCTGGTGGTGCAGTGTGGCCGCGGCGTCGGTCCCGAGCAAGAAGACAAGGTCGACCGCGGCTACGGCTACAACCTGCGCAAGGGCAGCAATCACACCGGCTGGCCCGGGCCGGTGCCGCATTGCTGGTTCGACAAGGAGTCGCTGCGCTTCGAAGTGCACGTGCCCCCGCGCACCAGCGGCCGGCTCTATCTCAACTTCGTCGATCCCGACTCGCTCAAACGCCGTCAGCGCCTGCTCCTCAACGGCAAGGTCATCGGCGACTACGACGGCTTCAGCAACAAGCACGGCAAGACGGTCGTGCTGCCCATCACTGCCGACGATCAGAAAAACGGCATCATCTCGGTGCAGATCGACAACCTCAACCCGATGATCAACGCCGTTGTCTCCAGCATCGTCTTCTATCCGGACGCGAAGTGAGCACCTGCCCGCCTTCTGCTACAATAAATGGCAACGAGAAGGAGGTGCACCATGCCGGAACGAGTCAAGGTCTTCACGTTCGTGACGGGCCACGGTGAGACGCTCGTCGATCCGCCGCTGGAGGAACACCTGAATCAGTGGCTGGCCGCCAACCCGGGCGAGATCGTCAACGTGACCCAGTCGGAGAGTGCCCGTGCCGGGCAGGGGCATCACGTCACGGTTTGCGTCTGGTATGTGCCCGCGGCAACATGAAACGCGAGACGCCGGCCCGAGGAGCGTGCCGTAAGCGAACGGGGGCAGAGGCGCCCCCCGAATCG
>JBFWSD010000548.1:0-5326 GCA_050248575.1 Gemmataceae bacterium | reverse complement strand
GGGTAGAAGCCGAAGAGCTGACCGCGGTCTGCAACTCTCAGTTCGGCCGCCGCATCGGGCCGGGAGACTCCCCATGAATCAGCGAATGATGTCGCGGCGCGACGCCCTGATAACCCTGTCGGCCGGGCTGCCCATCGCCGCCCGTCTCGAGGCTGCCGCCTTGCCGCGCTTTTCATTCGTGATCGTCAGCGACACGCATCTGGGCCGCAACGACAATGACAGCGCGGCCAGGCAATGGCAGAAGACCGCGGCCGCCATCAACAAGGTCGATGCTGACCTCGTCCTTCATCTCGGCGATATCGTCGACGGCGGCCGTGCCGAACAGTATCCCCTTTATCTCGAGACGCGCAAGCTCATCCGCAAACCCGTGCACGAGATCCCGGGCAATCATGATCCGCAAACGCTCTTTGAAAAGCACATCCGCAAACCAGTCGAGCTGGCCCTCGATCACAAGGGGATTCGCTTCCTGCTCGTCAACGATAGCCACACGGATTCGCACGATGGTTTCCTGACAGATAAACAACTCGACTGGCTCGAGCAGCAGTGTGCTGAGGCTGCCCGCAAGGAGCTGTTTGTCATCCTGTGCGGCCATGTGCCGGCGCACGATAACAAGCACCCCGACCGTGGCTGGCACATCAAGCCCTCCACCGGGCAGACGAAACTGTACCACCTGCTCGGCAAGCACAAGGAACGCGTGCTGGCGCTCTTCCATGGCCACTTTCACAATGGATTGCGTGGCTGGGACGACCGCGCGCCCCTGCACGAGATTTCCTTCCCATCGGCGTTGTACAATCAAGACCGGCAACTCGAGAAACAGAAGGCACCCGGCTACAACTTGTCCGAGTTTGGGCCGGGTTTCGTGGTCGCCACGCTCGACAAGGGGCTGCTGCTCCTGCGCTACCAGCCTGTCGAAGCGGAAAGCAAGGAGGCAACCACCAAGAGGTGCTCGCTGCCCCAACTCAAGGAGTGAGAGGTTCGGAATGGGGGCGAAACTTCCGCATCGGCGTGATCCGGGTCGAAATATGTCGCGGCGGCAGGTAGCATTCCGATTCGCGCATGCTGTAGGGCAGATAGCACGGATCATACTCTGCCACTGCCAGTTCTTCTCGCTCCTCTTCGCTCCACTCATCAATCGGGGTGTCCACGAGTTTGTCGAGTCGGTGTCGCATGGAAGTCGAGTCCTCGAGTGAATGAGACGGCCGGCGCCCGCCACGTACGACGAGAACTGCAATCGCTATTCCCACTAGCTTCAGGGTTTCCCCTGAATTCCAAGAACTGCTGCTGCAGCAGGTTAGGGCAAGGGAACAGCAATCTTTCACAACAGTTCAACGAACTGTTGCCTCGTGGGCTGCTCATTGGGTGGGAGTCTGCGCACTTCAGACTTCGTAGGGCACAGGCAGCGCGGTCTGCGCACTCATCCATGAGAGGCAGCGCGACCAGTTCGCGGCAGACCCAGGCGTGATGCTGCCCAGCAAGCGGCCGCCACCCGCGCCGGTTGCGGAGGGAACGTTGCCCGCCACCCCATCCATGGTCAGGGCGGCCAGCACACCAAAGGCGAGCGGCTTGCGAACGTCGGCAGCGATGCCGCAAGCATCGGTGCGTTCGAGTGTGATGCCGGCCAGTTGCTGTTCGAGCAGGTGCCAGAGCAGACCGTTGCGAACGCCGCCGCCGCTCAGGAGTACACGCAGGGGCGGTCGATCATCGAGACGGCGGGGCAAGAAGCGTTCCAGGGCATCGGCGATGCCGCGCGCGACAAAGTGCGTCGCGGTACAGAGCACATCGTGCAAGCCCCAGCCCTTCTGCACGGCCTGCTGCACGGTTTGCCGAGCGAAGTCGGCGCCGAAGGCATGGCGGGGCAGACTCTTGGGAGGGCGCCGTTGCAGATACGGATGGGCCAGCCACTTCGAGAGCAACGGTTCGATGCAGCGGCCCTGCACGGCGTGGCGGCCGCCCGGATCGAACGATTCGCGGCCGCTCGTCAACTGGTGCATGAGGGCATTGAGCAAGACGTTGCAGGGGCCCGCCTCGAAACCGACCATATCGGGGAGCCGGCCCCCTGCGGGCATGAAGACCACGCGGGCCAGCCCGCCAAGGTGCAAGAGGAGCCTGTCCTCGTCGGCATCGCGAAAGAGCAAGTAGTCGGCCAGCGCAGCCAGCGGCACTCCTTGCCCGCCGGCGGCCAGGTCACGACTGCGAAAATCGCTCACGGTCGTCACGCCGGTGCGTTCGGCAATGACGGCGGCCATGCCCAGATTCAAGGTCGATGGGAAGCGGCCCTCGGTCTCGTGCCAGATGGTGTGGCCCGGGCAACCGATGCATTGTACGCGCTGCAAACTGAAGCTGGCCTTGTCGGCCACGTGGCGGGCCGCGGCCGCAAAGGTCTCTCCGAGCAACCGGTGCAACAGACTGACTTGCTTCACTTCGCATGGCGCGGGCGAGCAAGCTTGCATGACCAGCGCACGCAGATCGCGCGGATAGACCTGCTGCACCGAATGGATCGGGCGGACATTGAGATTGAGGCCAACGCCCTCGACTTCGAGCAGGGCTGCCTCCACGCCGTCGGCGCACGAGCCGGACGCCAGCCCGATCAGCCAGCGGGGTTCGCTGCGCATGGTGTCTGAATAGCGATTGGATTGCACCACGGTCTTCCCTCCCTGGAAGACGGGGACAGAGCAATGTGCCGAGGGAGTATAACGATTGCCGCGTGACCGCGAAAGACGGGCCGCACGCCGACGCCAACCGGCCCCACGCTGGCAAACCAGGCGAAGCGGAACCTTACCTGCGCTGCCAGGCTTACACGGTTCACGGAAAAGAGCCAGCATACCGGCGTACACGCTGCCCGTGCTCGGCAAGCCGGGCAAACTCGGCATCATTCAGAGGCGACGCAGCGAGCACGGATAGATCCTCCTCGAGCTCGGCGCGATTCGCCGGCGCCATCACGGCCACCGCCACCGATTGCGAGTGCAGCGCGAAGCGGTACCAGTCCGGCGCACGCGGCACGACAAACCCGGGCGGATCGTCGCGCGTCGGCTGCAGGAGCGCGCCCCAGCGCAGGCAGGTGTAGACCACCACGGGCAAGCCCAGCGCATCGGTGATGGGAAACACGTCTTGCTCGCAACCGCGATGGGCCGCGTTGTAGCGGAGCATGAGCAGGTCAAGTTGCCCGCTCTGCGCCCAGCGGGCCGCCAGCTGACGCTGATGGCTCGTGAGGCCAATCCAGCGCAAGCGACCGTTGCGTTTCGCTTCCACGCAATACTCCAGCGCGCCTCCCTGGGCACAGATCTCCTGCCATTCGGACTCGGCCTCCACGTAGTAGAAGGTCAGCGCGTCGATGTGGTCGGTGTTCAGCTCCGTGCAAATGGAGGCGAACTCGGCACGGGCGGCGCGGGCAGTACGCGCCTCGAACTGTACGCAAATCTTGATCTCGTCTCGTTTTTTGCCAAGTTCGGACACAGCGCGGCTGAGGCCATCGGCATGGCCACACCAGTTGAGGAAATCGATGCCGCATTCGATGGCATGATGGACATCGTTGGCCAGGAGATTTCCGTTGCCCCGGGTAGCCAGCCCGGCGCGGCAAACATTGAGCCTGTTATCGAATGGCACGGCAGCAGCCCGTGAGAGTTCGGTGAATATTTCCTGTTTTCCTTTTTACTTTCATCAGGTCCGCAGTTCCAATATCCGCAACGGATGCACGCCCCTTTCCTGGCAGGAGCACTGAGATGGGAAGTGACATGCTGGTGGCGGTGAATACCGCGACCGCGACAGGAACCACGTATTTTGGGCAGAACGTGTGCCGGCGCGTGGGCAGCTTTCAGCCCTTGCACCGGAACACCGGCCGCGCTTTTGCCACCGGCGAACTCGTCCAGACGCAGAACCTCGAACTGCCCCAGGCGAGGCAAACATTTGCCGTGATTGGCTCCCGGCCCACGGGCGAATGGGGCTACGACCTCGGCCTGAACGAGCAAGGCGTCGCCGCGGGCTGTCTCGATTATCCCGGCAAAATCACGCACGTTCCGGCCCTGACCGGACCCGACCTGGTTCGCCTCACCCTCGAACGCGCGTGCTCCGCACGCAAAGGGGTCGAGATCCTCTGCGAGCTGATTTCCAATCATGGGCAAGGCAGCCCGGCGGCCTATCTGATCGCCGATCGCGGTGAGGGCTATCACGTCGCCGGCGCTGGACATTTCTGGGTTTATCAAGAGATCGGCCAGGTCCGTGCCGCCGGCAATGTCTGCACCATTCATCAAGACTGGGACCGCATTTCTTTCGGACTGAGCGGGCACGCAATTGACCAGGGCTGGTGGCCCGGTGACGGCAGCAAGCTCGATTTCGCCGACGCGGTCAGCGGTCATGCCATGGGGCCGGAATCGGCGCTGCGCCGCTGGGGCCGAGCCACCTATCTTCTCGAGCAGCAGAACGGCAAGATCGATCTGCACTTCGTCCGTCGCGTCCTGGCCGATCACTACGAGGCCACCCCCTTCGAGGTGAATCCTCGCGCCGGCATGGTGCCGATCCCGTTGTGCCGCCATGCGGTGGGGCGTGACCTGGCCACGCTGGTCAGCGTGGTCGCGCAGTTGCCTGCCACGGACGATGCGCTGCCCATGCTGGGCGTGGCCTTCGGTCCACCCTGCATGAGCTTGCACTTCCCGGTCTTCGTGGATGGCGAACTTCCTGCCGCGCTGACAGGCGATGGGCTGTTTGCCCAGCGCATGCATTTCCTTTGTCAGCGCTTCCAGCAGGGCCCCGAAGAATGGCACCCACTTCATGAAGCCCTCCTCGATTTGCAAGAAGATTTCGATCGCGAGTCGGCCGACTTCGCCCGCGCCGCCGCCGGCTGGAAACAAGCCGGGCAGCCCATCGCGAGCCAGACGGCCAGCTTCATGCAATCATGTGTGGAACGTTTCGAAAGGCTGCTGCTGCAAGCCCAACCCAATCGCCCGGCCACCTTGCACGTGGTGGACCCGCCCGCCTTGCCCATTCCCTGATCGTTCGGCTACTGCATCGAACCGGGCAGTTCATAGCAGGCCATTCTCTCGGCATTGCGCACGTAGAGCCGGTTGCCGACCAGCACTGGATGGTTCCAGGTCTTGCCCTCGATGAAGGGCTGTTGCGCAAGTTCGCGTTCGTTGTCGGGATCTGCCTCGACCAGCACGCCTTGGCCCCGCTCGGAGAGCACGAGCAGCACCGGGGCATCGGGCAAGAGCACGAGTTGACCGTGCCCGTAACGGCCCCCCTTCCAGAGTCGCTTGCCGGTCTGAGCGTCAATGCAGCACAGGATGCCTTCATCGAGACCGAAGATCACCTGCCCCTGCACCACGACATCGTT
>JBFWSD010000547.1:0-5328 GCA_050248575.1 Gemmataceae bacterium | reverse complement strand
CGTTTTTTCCTTCACCATGCGCGTCATCATGGTGTGGATGAAGGCGGCCAGCTTCTTCTCGGGGGGCGTGCCGGGCGGGAAACTGGGCGTGGGCACCTCCTCCACGCGGCACTGATGGGCCCGCCGCACCGTTTCCAGGTAGAGCTTTTCCTTGTCGCCGAAGTAGTAGTTGATGGCGGCCTGGTTGCTCACCCGGGCCAGGCGCAAGATGTCGCGCACGGTGGATTCCTGGAAGCCTTTGCGGGCAAACTCGAGCCCCGCCGCCTCCAGGATCCGTTGCCGCGTGTCGTCCATGCGGTTTTCCACGTCGCGTCCCCGATTTGCGATTAATGCGCTGGGCAGGACGAGAAGCCCGGCTTCTCGCGCCTGCAGGACCAAGTCGCAGTGGCAACAACGCCGGGCTTCTTGGATTAATGCGCTTGCCTAAAACAACTGTATCAGATATATGTATTAAAGGCAAGCCCAGTATTTCCAGGGTTTCATGCTTTGGGGACAAGTGAGCGTGTCTTGGCCCCGCACGGGCGGCTATAATGTGGAAAGCACCTTTCGCGCCAGTTCGGTTGTCGAATTTCGCGCCGCCCGGTTAAATCCTGGACGGGCCACGACGGGTATACTCCGTGTCTGCTTGCAGGTCTTAACGCGGAAAGAGCACGATGAACGATCACAGCGTGAAACACGACGGCGAGGCGGCCTCCACGCAGGCCACGTTGAGTGAGCGGGTGCGATCGCTCAAGCTGCCCGACAACGTCGGCCGTGGGCAGCGGCCCGGCGCGGGCTGGCTGCCGTGGGCCCTGTGCGTCTTCTTCGCCGCGCTGAGCGGGTTCCTGGCCATGCGCGGCATGTCGCAGGAGGCGGCCCCCGCCAGGGAGAAGCAGAAGAATGCAGAGTCTCCGGCAGCGGCCAAGAAGCCCGACAAGCCGCAGCCGGGCGCGGTGGCCCTCGAGGCGGGCGGCTACATCGTCCCCGTCCGCCGCGTGCAGGTCAGCCCGAAGGTCGGCGGCGAGGTCGTCGAACTCTTCATTGAAGAAGGCATGGACGTGAAGAAAGGCCAGGTGCTGGCCCGGCTGGATCGCACCAAGTACCAGTACGAATACCGTCGCTGGCAGGCGATGGCGTCGCAATCTCAGTCCGAGTTCGAGAAGCTGAAAGCCATCCTGCCCGACGAGATCAAGCAGGCGGAGGCCACCTTGCAAGAGGCCATCGCCATGCGCGATCAGTTGCGTGACGAGGCGGCCCGCCTGCGCCGTTCGCGCACGGCCACCACCGCCGAGGAAATCGTCCGCATCGAGAGCCGCATCATCCAGGCCGAACGCAAGGCCGAACAGCTCACGCAGAACCTGGAAATCGTCCGGAAGGGCCGCCCCGAGGACGTCGAAAAGGCCTCGGCCGCCTGGAAGCTCGCCGTGGCCCAGATGGAGAACGCCAAGTACGATCTCGACTGCACCGAGGTGGTGGCCCCCATCGATGGCCGCATCCTGGTCAAGCGGGCCGAAGTGGGCAACACGGTCCGCCCCGAGGCTTTCTCCAACGGCCTCTCGGCCAGCCTGTGCGACATGGCCAACGTCTTCGAACTCGAGGTGGACGTGGACATCAGCGAGCGCGACCTGGAACGCGTCCACAAAGGGCAGCGCTGCGAGGTCCGCACGGAAGCCTTTCCCGACAAGATCTACACGGGCGTGGTCGACCGCCTCATGCCCGAAGCCAACCGCTCCAAGGCCAGCATCCCGGTTCGCGTCAGCATCGAGATCGACAAGGACGACCGCCTGATCCGGCCCGAGATGCGTGCCCGCGTGACGTTCTTCAACGACGACACGCCGAAGCGAGACGGGCCGAAGAAGGGCAAATAGCTTCTGCTGCTCCGCTCCACCGAAGTGGTAATTCCAGCACTTGCATCGTCATTCTTCCCCGGCCAGCTCGGCACGCAGTTCCATGAGCAAGACGCCGAGGCGGTTCTTGCCCTTACCATCGCCGCCGTCTCCCCAGTAGCGATCGTTCTCGGTGTGTTCGACCAGCGTGGCAACGCCGGTGGCCAGCAACTTCTCGCGCAGCCCAGGATGCTGGGTGAACTTGGCGCGCAGGGCCACGCGCATGATGTCTTCCTTCACCTGTTCCCAGTCGCGGCGGAGGGGCTTGTTACGATCGCGGCCCATGCGCGCGGCGATCGTGGGAGACCTGCTCAACCGGACGGCCTCTTCGTGTTCGGTGCCCGCGAACTTTTGGGCCTGGAAGTAATGCTCCGACGTGGGCCAGGTCTTGCCCCCGATCACGATGGGGTAGGCTGCGAAATTGGACAGGTAGCCGCCTTCGTCGGAGACGCGGTAAAAATGAACGGTCTGGGGCATGGTTTCCTCTCAAAGAGATGAGCAAGGAATCTACCCCTTCAATACGGTGGTTGTCCGGCAAGATTCAATCACGATGGCTCAGAGCGTTTCACGGCGCGATGCTTTGCCGCAAGCAATCGTTTCCGCGCACGTGCGCGTCGCCTGTTGCAGCCAGTCGCGCAGGGCCGCTTCGTTGTTCTCGAGCGCCTCGTCGGTGGCCCGCGTGCTCGCCACCGCCCTGTCGCTCAGCTCTTGCAGCGTGGAGAGCTGATCGGTCCATTGCTCGAGCCGTTCGCGCCAGGCGTTCCAGGCCGGCACGGCCAGCGCGTCAAGCTGCTTGAGTTGCTTCTCATGAGCGCTGACGCTGGCCTCGGCTTCCACCAGCGCGGTCTCGATGCGTTCGAGCACGGTTTCCCAGTCGAGTTGACGAGTATCGGCGGACATCGCTATCTCCTCTGAAATGCCCAATCTCTAGTTCCTGGTGACTGATCAATCACCCATGACGGATGACATCTGCGTTTCCGTGGTTCGGAGTTTTCCCGGGCTGTGCGGTCATCGGTTCTTTCGGAGCTGGCGTCAAGGTCGATCGCGGGCCGCAAACTGCTGTTGACTGGATCGGCGCAGACGCTATGGTGCCCGCGCCGCGAAGTCGCATCTCGTGCTGTCTCCATTCCAGGTTCACCAGACGTCTTTCGACGGAAACGGAGGGAACCGTGTTCGTCGCGTGTTCGACCTTGTGTTTTGCCCGGCAGTCGCTGGCCGAAGCGCTCAGGCAGATCGGCGATCTCGAGTTCAGCAAGGTGGATGTGGCCATCCACGCCCAGGGGCCGCACCTCAAGCCGAGCGAGGTGGCCGACGACGTGCAGCGCGCCGCCCAGATGCTCAAGAGCGGCCCGAGCCTGGCGCCGGCCGCCTTCAGTGTCGACATCGACGCTACCGAACCCGACGAGTTCGATCGGCAACTGCGCGGCGTCTGCCGCCTGGGCCGACTCTGCAGCGTGGCCGTCCTGTCCATGCCCGCCGCTCCAGTCGGGCAAGGCATCGATGCCGAGGTCAACCGGCTTACCCGGCTCGTCAACCTCGTGCAAAAAGAAGGGGTTGTGCTCACCGTGGAGACGCGGGTCGGCACGCTCACGGAAAACCCGGACACGGCCGTCGAACTGTGCGAACGCGTGCCCGGCCTCGGCCTGACGCTCGATCCGAGCCACTACATCGCCGGCCCGAACGCGGGCAAGAACTACGATCAGGTCTTCCCGTTCGTCTATCACGTCCACCTGCGCGACACGGGCCGCGGCCCGGGCCAGTTCCAGGTCCGCGTCGGCCAGGGCGAAGTCGAATACGGCCGCATCATCAACCAGCTCGTACGCTACAACTACGACCGCCTGCTCACCGTCCAGATCTTCGATCACCCCGACGCTTCCTGCAACATGGAGCACGAGGTGCGCAAGCTGAAGTATCTGCTCGAGAGCCTGGTCTAGGCCACCCCGCCCACAACTTCTGCCGTGAGCCTGACGATGGCGGCGCCCTCGTCAGGCACGGTCGCGCGCCGCCCCTTCCCTTTTTGTCCCTGATCCCCTGCAGCTACTTCACTTGGCGCTTGCTCCGCGCGCGGTCTGGTCCATAATGGCACGATCTTGCCATTTGCGACCATCGCGAGGAGCTGTCTCATGCGAAGCATCGTGCTGCCCGGTTGTTTGCTGGCCCTGTTGCTCCCCTTCGTGGCAGGGGCCGAGCCCGCCGTCTCCATCACCACCGGGCCGATCCTCGGCCGGCTCGATGCCCACGGCATCGGCGTGTGGGGCCGCACCGACAGGCCCGGCACCTTCCGCGTTCGCTACGGCGCCGCCGAGAACAAACTCGATCAGCTCTCTGATCCGGTCAAAACCTCGCTCGATCATGACAACACGGGCTGGGTACACATCACCAAATTGAAAGCCAACACGAAGTACTGGTACGAGCTGACCGATGCTGAGGGCAACCGCATCGCCGCAGGCGGTTCGTTCCGGACCTTGCCCGACGCGGCCGACTTCAAGGACGCCACGCACAATCCGCGCGGACTGTTCAACTTCCGCTTCGAGTTCGCCTGCGGCAACAATCAAGACGAGATGCATGGCAGCGGGCCGGCCCTGCCCGCCTTCAAGACCATGCTCGACAACCTCAAGGACAAGGTCAACTTCGCCATCCTCAACGGCGACTGGCTCTATGAAGACCGCCGCGAGTTCTCGGCCGCCGACTGGCTGAAGGCCAACGGCCTCACCAGGAAGGACGAGCCGCGCATCGTCCGGCTGGCTCCGACCATCTGCGGCGTGTGGGAGAACTACAAGATCTACCTGTCGCGGGGCAAGAACCTGGCGGCCTGGCACCGCAACATGCCCTCGTTCTTCACCTTCGACGATCACGAGATCCTCAACGACGTCTGGGGCGCGGGCACGCCGGGCCGCCGCAACCGCCGCGCCGTCTTCCGCGATATCGGCGTCCGCGCCTGGTACGATTACCTCGGCTGGGCCAATCCCACCCCGTTCAAGCAAGCGGCCCTCTTCGGCAAGACCACGCTCAAGAAGGGCAGCGACGTCCTCGAGGATCCCGAGGCCGATTTCTCCAAACTCGATCTCGACCAGGCAGCCACCCTGCTGGTCCACTGGGGCACGCCGACCGCCGGCGTCAACGACAACAAACTCGACGAGCAGGCGGGGGATCCCAACGCCAGCGTCTATGGCATCGACAAGATCGTCGACAAGACGCACCTGAAGATCACGCCCGCGGCCCGCGCCGACAGCACGCAGTCTTACTCGATCGGCCGCCGCAACTACTTCAAGATGACCGTGAGCAACTGCGACTTCTTCGTCTGCGACACGCGCACGCACCGCCAGATGCACGACACCAAAGATGCCGCCAAGAAAGGCGTCTCCATGCTCGGCGTGGACCAGAAGAAGTGGCTGATGGACGGCATGAAGGCCAGCCAGGCCGATTTCTTCTTCGTCGTCTCCTCGGTCAATTTCATGGTGCC
>JBFWSD010000546.1:0-5350 GCA_050248575.1 Gemmataceae bacterium | reverse complement strand
GTGAGGCGTTGTTCGCCATCCTGATTGTCGAGTCCGACACCCAGGAAACCGACGACCTCGGGCTGTTCGCGTTTCTTCTTCTTGGCCACCACTGCCCCCTTCCGGTCGGGTCGAGCGACACGCTCCAACCACTATAAATCGGGGCTCGGGGCAGGGTCAATGACAAAGTAAGGCGCGCGCCAAGAGAGCTCACGGAACAGGCCGTACGATCCGGCCCTCCACCTGCAACATCCATGGGATGTCAACAGCTCGAGCTGAATTTGCTGGTACCTTGGCCGAAAACCGTCGATAACGCGACGAATGTGGCGGTATAACATCCTCTGTCAAGTTACACATGTCTGCGGCCGAGGAGTAACGCGTGCATGGCGATTCCCAGCTTCATCGAACCGATGCTCTGCAAGCCGGGCGAGCCCTTCGACTCGGACGAGCACCTCTTCGAGATCAAGTGGGACGGCATCCGGCTGCTCTGCTTCGTCGACAGTGCGGGCAAGTATCGGCTGGTCAATCGCCGCCAGGTTGACTGCACCGAGCGCTATCCCGAGCTCGACTTCCTGGGCAAGCTGCCCGCGGGCACCATTCTCGACGGCGAGATCGTGGTCCTCAAGGACGGCAAGCCCGACTTTGCGCTGGTCATGTCGCGCGAGTCGAGCCGCAAGGAGCTGCGGGCACGCACGCTGTCCAGGTCCACGCCGGCCACCTACATCGTCTTCGATCTCCTGTACGTCAACGGCACCAATGTGATGAACTTGCCCCTGGTGGAACGGCGCCAGCTGCTCGCCGAGGTGGTGAAGATCGCGCCCAGCCCGTACTTCTTGCTGTCGCAGGGCATCGAGGGCCACGGGCAAGCCTACTTCGCCGAGGCCGTCAAGCAAGGGCTGGAAGGGGTCGTCGCCAAGAAGCTGACCAGCAAGTACGAGCCGGGCCGCCGCACCGGCGCCTGGACCAAGATCAAACGCGGCAGCGAGCTCCTCTGTGCCATCATCGGCTTCGTCCCCGACGGCAAGGACTTCCGCAGCCTGATCCTGGCCGCCGAGGTGGACGGGACGCTGCGCTACGTGGGCAAGGTCGGCACCGGCCTGACCGACGCCCAGCACAAGTGGCTCAACGAGACGATGCGTGCCCGCATCCAGAAGAAGCCGGCGGTGGCCTGCCCGATCAAGGGGAAGTGGATCGAGCCCGGGCTGTTCTGCCGCGTCAGTTTCCTCGAAATGTCCGAGAACGGCGAGCTGCGCATGCCCGTCCTCGAGGAATTGACGGACGAGACGGGGTAAGAGCGTGTCCCGCCCGCGCTGCGCCGAGTTATAATGAGTTTTCCGCCCAATCTTGCTGGAAACGTCATGACCTTGCGTGGCTGGCTGTGTGCTCTGTTCGTGTTGCTCGCGCCCGGGCTGTCCCTCGGGCAGGAGCCGAAGATCCTGTACGTGGGCGTGCAGCAGTTGCCCGAGTTTCTTTCCCCGGCCACCGCGTGTACGAATGCCGAACAACAAGCTATCGAGCTGCTGTTTCAGGCGCTGGTGCGGGCCGAACAGGAACCGGGCATCGGGCAGCGCTACTATCCCGAACTGGCGGCGGAGTTGCCCGCCGTGGTGCCGCTGGGCCGCGAATATCGTCTGGCCGACGCTGCAAAATGGTCGGACGGCAATCGTGTGCTTGCCGTCGATGTCCGCCACACGGTCGATCTCCTGCGGGCGGCCCGGCGTGCCCCGCTCATCGACGAGGCCCGCGTCGGCAAGGATGCCTATCACGTCACGCTCGCTCTCGAGAAGACTTACTTCGATCCACTGTCCGTCATGAGCTTCAAGGTCTTGCCGCGCGGGCTGGCCAGGCTCGACGACGAGAAGTTTGCCCGCAGTCCGGTGGGGAGCGGGCCGTATACCTTCGCGGGCAAGAGCAAGGACAAGAAACGCGAAATCGTCCGTTTCGTCGCCAGCAAGCACTACCCGTGGCCCCTGGGTAAACCGGGCATCGACGAGATCCGTTTCTACGTCCCCAAGGATGCCAGCGCCGACCTGGCCAGGGGGACGCTGCACCTGGTCCTCGATGCCGAGGTGGAAGGGGATGAGGTGCTGCGCCTGCCCGCGCGGCGGGTTTTCTTCCTGGCGGTCAATCAGCGCAGGCCGTTCCTGCAAAACCGCGCGCTGAGGCGTTGCCTGGCCCTGGCCATCGACCGGGCCGCCATCGTGAAGAGCGTCTTCGGCGACAGCAAGGGGAACCGCGCGCTGAATGGCCCCTTCCTGGGCGACAGCTGGGCCGCCAATCCGGAGCTTGCGCCCCTCTTCAATGCCGCGAGCGCGGCGGCCCTGGCGGTGAAGGCCAAGGAGTCGCTGGGCGGCAACACGCTCTCGCTCAAGTATCCCGAAGGCGATGGCCGCATCGAACGCGCCTGCCAGGCCATCCGCGACCAGGTCAAGGAACACACCGGCATCGAACTGAAGTTGCTGCCACTGCCGGCTCATCAGCTGCGCGCGGACATGGTGGACAAGCACGACTACGATCTGGCTTACTGGCATCACGATTACGTGAACGAGGCGTGCGTGGCGTGGCCCCTCTTCGATCCTGCTGCCATGGGCCCGGGGGGCAGCAATTTCCTCGGCGTGAATGATAGCGACATTCGCCAGCAATTTGCCGTCATGCACGGCACACGCGAGTTCCGTCGCGTGCAAGCCGCCGCGCGTCTGATCCACGACCTGGTGCACGAGCGTCTGCCCCTTATTCCGCTCTGGCAACTCGACATGGCGGTGGCAATCAGCCCGCGCGTGAAGACCTTTCCGGAGCCCGCCCGACTCGATCCGTTGCGGATCTTTCAGCATGTCGATCGGTGGTCGTTGAGCAGGTAGACGGCCGGGCAAACGCTGGCGCGGCTGCCCAGGGTCAAACAAAGGCCGCGCAACAAGCAAGCCGCGACAGTAGAAACTGCCGCGGCTTGCTTGCTCAGAAACGCGGGGTCAGTCAGTTCTTCTTCTGGTCGACTTTGTCTTTCAGCGCCTTCATGGCGTCTTTCAGTTCCTGGATCTCTTTTTCGAGCTGGCGAATGCGCTCGTCGCGTGGGTCCTTGACGGGCGGCATCGGTTGCGGCTGGGGTTGCGGCGCGGGCTGGGCCACCGGCTGGGGCGCCGGCACTTGCACCGCCACCTGGCGAATCACCTGCGGCACGGGCACGCCATAGGCGCTGCTCGAGTCTACCGTCTCGGCCCAGTGGGTCTTGTCGGCGGCGTCGCGCAGCCCGACTGCATCGATCTCGTTCCAGCCCGGCACGGCCTTCGAGTCGAAGAAGATCTTCACGCGGTTGATTTTGAAGTTCACCTTGATGGGGATCTCGGAGATGCCGGAGCCCGAGCCGGGCGGCGTCGGGTCTTTGCCCTTCCAGACTTCGACCTCGGTGCCGTCGAGCTTGTAGACGCAGACCCGATAGAGGGCACCCGGGTTGTAGGTCTCGTGAACCATCACGGCGGCGGGCACCACCGGTTCGGCGTATTCGAGCAGCAGCCACTCGTCTTCGCCATCCGCGGTGCGCGACGCCCAGGCGGTGGCCAGGTCGCCCGCCCGCGGCGTATCGGGCGGGCCGGCCGCCTGCTCCGGGCCGTAACGACGCTTGACCGTCTGTTCGCCGGCCGTTTCACGCCAGATGTACCATGACGGGTACACATAGACCCAGTGTCCCGCGGGCAGATCGGTCAGCCCGGCGTAGTCTTGAATCTCACGCTGGCCCAGATCGCGGAAGTCGCTGAACTTCTCCGCGTCTTGCGGCGCCTTGAACTGGCGGAGGAGCATCTGGTATTTGCCCCCCACGCGTGCCTTGCGCAGGGCTTCTTGCCCGGACAGGACGGGCAAGTCGCTCGGCTCCTCGGCCCGAGCACATACGGCGAGCAACAAGATCCCGAGGGGAAACCAAAGGTTCCGCAGCCCTCGTCTGGTCATGTTCGACTCCTGAGTAGGTAGTGCCGAGCGGGTGGTGGCCCACTCGGCTGCTTCCTGTTGTGTGATCTCTGTGTCGCGAACCAACGTGGTTCAGCGCTTGTTCAACCGATCGAGGGAGGCGCGGGCTTCGCGCATCAAGACTTCTTCGGGGGCGCCCTTGGCGAGATTCTCGAGGATGGTGCGGGCGTCGCTGGTGCCGATCTTCTCGAGTACGTTGATGGCGCGGAGCACGCGGAGCCGTTCCTGGTGCCACGACACATCGGGGGCCATCTGCTTCTCGAGGATGCGCTCGATCCGGCGCAGGACTTCGAGATCGCCCGTCTGGGTCATGGTCTTCTGCAGGGCCTGTTCGGCGAGCTGGCCGAGCTTTTCCAGCTCTTCGGTGGCCCGCTCGCGGACCATGAAGTCGTCGTGGTTCAGGTTGGCGATCAGCCGCGAGATCCGTTGCGGATCGACGCCGATGAAGGTGCGGAGTCGGTCACGCACGAAGGGGACCGATTGCTTGGGGGCCGCGACCAGTGTCCAGGCCGCGCGGTAAGCGGGCGGCCCGTCGCTGGAAGCCAGCTCCTTCCACAGATTGTCGAGTTCGCCTGGCCCGACGCGCATGCCCTCGAACTTGCTGATCAGGTCCCAGTTCAAGAGCGTGCAGTCGGCACTCGCCGATAGCACGGTACGGCCATCCGGGGCGAAGCGGACCCACTGCACCGGGCCGGCATGCCCGCCGAAGCTGAGCACCTGCTTGCCCGAGGCCAGTTCCCACAGACGCACCAGATGATCCTGGCCGGCAGAAACCAAAGTCTTGCCGTCCGGCGCGAAGGCTAGCCCGCGCACCGGGCCGTCATGACCCAGGAGCTGCTTCTCTTCGGCGCCTGTTTCCGCATTCCACAAGCTGACCATGCCGTCGGTGTTCGAGGTGGCCAGCGTCTTGCCCGACGGGCTGAAAACCAGGGTCGGCAGACGGCCCACGCCGCCCAGACGCCGAACTTCGGTGCCCTTCTCCACATCCCAGAGCCGGACGTTGCCCGCCTGATCCGCGGAGGCCAGCCGTTTCGCGGTCGGCGCATAGGCGAGCGCGACCACAGGTGTGATGTGTGCACCCAGCGTGCGGGCCACTGTTCCCTGGTCCACATCCCAGCAACGAATCGAGTGGCTGCGATAGCCCACGACGAGCTGCTTGTCCGCCCACACGAGCGACAGGGGCTGGTCTTCATCCACTTTCAGAGTCTTGATCTCGCGGCCCGTGTCCACGTCTTGCAGCAGCACTTCACCGGCACGGGCGATGGCGAGCGTCACGCCATCCTCGCCCAGTGCGACCGCCACCGGCGGACGATGGGCCGACTGCCGCAACGCCTTGCCGGTTTCCGTTTCCCAAAGACGAACCACGCCGAGCGCGTCGGCAGAAACGAGCAGCTTGCCGTCGGCCGAAAGTGCC
>JBFWSD010000545.1:0-5350 GCA_050248575.1 Gemmataceae bacterium | reverse complement strand
CGCCAGCGGCATGGCGGTCGGGCTCATCGGCATCCGGGTCGCTTCATCCATGTGAAACCTCAGAAAATCTGTGAAATCGCAGCAGAATTGACTTGCTGCGTTCGCGACACAGAGCGAATGTCCTCCCTCAGTTGGCAAGCATCCCGATGGTCGGGATGACGCCGAACACAAGCGAAGAGAGGCAGAGCAACATGACCGAAAAAGACCGAACGATGACAATCGACGTGGTGCTAACCAAGGCAACTCCGGATCTGCTCTGGTTGATGGGTGACACAGGCAAGGAGGCCACTGCGATTGGTGACGACAGGTTCATCGTTTCCCTCGATTCCGATCTGGTCGCGGAGGTTGCAGACCTCTTCGATGACGCAACGTTCGAGATTGCCCTCCAGCGCTTGGTCCACTTCAAGCTGGGTCATCTATGAGCCGAAACGCGCGGGCACCGCGCGTCGCGGCGGGTGGTTCCCGCCGCCTGATGATGGCAGCCAGACCATCGCATCACCGCAGAGGGAGACGAACGATGAGCGCAAAGAAAAGCACAAGGACCCGGAGCGGGCACGCCGTCGAGTCGCTGAGCTGGGATAGCGCCGGGGCGCCGGTCTGGACGTTGCAAAGCGAACACCCGTCCCACGAGAAGGCGAAGCTGGCGATGGACAAGCTCCACAAGGAACGCAAGGACGTCAGCCTGCGCATCCGCCACACCGGCAAGACGACCGCGAGCGTGACTACCAGCAGCGACGCGGGCAAGCTCCGCAAGGCGGCCCCGGAGGCCGACGCCAACACGGCGACCGACGCGAAGCCCGCCGGCAAGAAAGGGGCGTCCGCGAAGAAGGCCCCGGCCGAGACGACCAACGGCAAGATGAGCGCCCTCGACGCCGCCGCCAAGGTGCTTGCGGACGCCAAGGAGCCGATGAACACGAAGGAGATGATCGAGGCGATGGCCACGAAGGGGCTGTGGACCTCGCCCGGCGGCAAGACGCCTTGGGCCACTCTTTACAGCGCCATCTTGCGCGAGCTGGCCACGAAGGGCAACGACGCCCGGTTCAAGAAGACCGAACGGGGCAAGTTCACCGCGACCGGCAAGTAGGTGCCCCTTGCGAACGCCCCCTTGGCCCGAGGGGGCGCTGCTGGCGACACCTGCAACCGTTTCAGAATGGACCAATAGGAGGTACGCAACATGACCGACAATCCGAACGACGCCGTCCCGCCGGGCTGCGAGTGCCCGCTCTGCGGTGAGAACGAACATGACCGTCTGATCTGGATCGACGACGATACCCTGCGTTGCACGATGTGCGGCGCGGAGTACCAGCCCGGCTAACGCCCGCCAAGCCCACAGGATTGCCCACGAGGCCGCGTGTCGCGGCCTCTTCTTGCTGGTCGGCCGTTGGCTCAAGACCGCACCTCCGTCGCGATGTGGGCCGACGTGGGCGTTGCCGGCGCGTCGAGGAGGTTGGGCTCCAGGTAGTCGATAGGCTTGCCTAACTCGCGGGCGATCTGGATCTCGCCCGCCACGCCAACGCTTTCTCGCCAGCCATCGAGCATCAGCACAACCAGTACGTCTGCCTTTTCAAGGAACACCGTGTCCTGCCCGCGCCAGAACGCCCACGTGTTCGGCAGCCCGTAGTCGGCCAAGAAATGCGAGTGGACCACCGGCGAGAAGACCACGTGTCCCGCATGAACCAGCGCTGCGGTCATTCGACACGCTTCCCGGAAGCGATGCTCGCGAATCCTGGGATCAGGCGATGTGTACGGAGACGCCAGGTAGATCATGCGGACACCTCCTCTCGTTGCGCGTTGGGGCCGATGTCCACCAACTCGGTGGGCAGGCGACCTTCAAGTACTCGTGATTCCGTTTCCAGGGCTGCGATGAGGTTCCAGGCGGCCGCGACGAGGTGGTCTTCGCCATTCTCACCACCGATGTAGGAGAATGCGTGGCGCAGAGCGGAGTCGAGGAAGCGACTGACCGGGATGCCACGCTCCCAGTTGCGCGGGGCATACTTGAGCGCGCCTTTCTCGAAGTGCTTGGCCAGTCGCGACATCGCCTTGGCCGGCAGCAGATCGAAGCGGCCCTTGCCGGCTTGCTTGTCGCGAACGGCCCCCGTCTCGAACTCCTGGCGCTCGCCCGAATCTTGAAGCTCGTAGTCATGCATTCTTCTTGCTCCTTTCATGCTCGCGTGCCTGCTCTTGAATGAGCTTGGCGAGATTCCATCTCGCCGTGTTGAGCTTGTGGCGTCGATCCTGCACGGCTCTTGCTGCAGCAATCAGGTCTTTGGCTTTTGCCTCGCCATAGAGATCCGCCAGGAAGTCTCTCGCGTCGTTGCCGTCCATGGCGTCCTGACATGCTTGAAGTGTGGCAAGCATCTCGTCAGCGCGGACATTCCCTCCAGCCGCTTCGAAGACACGCTTATACTCATGCTCGAATACACTCAGGCTTCGAACGCCTTCCATCAGCAGTTCCCAATGATTCATCTCTCAGCTCCTTTCCGCCTTCTTGCCCGTGAACTTCTCGAACCTTTGAACGATCACATCGCAGTAGAGCGCGTCCAGCTCCATCAAGAACGCCTTACGGCCCGTCTGCTCGGCTGCGATCAACGTCGAGCCGGACCCGCCGAACAGGTCGAGCACGTTCTCGCCAGCGCGGGACGAATACTGCATCGCCCGCACCGCGAGCTCGACCGGCTTCTCGGTGAGATGGATCATGCTCTGCGGGTTGACTTTCTTGACGCGCCAGAGGTCGGTGGCGTTGTTCGGGCCGAGAAAGACATGCGCGGCCCCTTCTTTCCAGCAGTAAAAGCAGTTGTGCGTGACGATGCCGTCGGCGACGTAGTGATGGTGCTTTTCGACATCCATCGAGTACACCTGCCCACGGTAGGGCTGCACGTCGATCGCCCGCACCGGCTCCCACCGCACGTCGTGCCCGCGTCCGGGCACGGGAACGGCCGTGATCCCTGGCAACAGATTGCAAGCCCGAGCCTCCAGGGATACACGCCAGCTGTACTTCGAGCGCATGTCAGTGCGGCTGACGAAGGGATAGGCCAGGTCGCGGTGGTGGTCGTGCAGCGCCCGCAGTGCATTACGCATCAGATCCTGGAGGTCCAGGCGCTCGTAGAGCCCTCGAATCTGCACTTCCGTGCGCTTCGATGTGCCTGACTCGCACCAGAATGTGGTTGGGATGCCGTAGCGCGTGGAGACGAGTTGCTCGGCGTTCATGGCTTCGACGTTGGACGGATGCGTGCTCAGAATCCACGCCTCTTCGCCGCCTTCCATGGCCAGTCGCTGCTTCAGTCCAAACCCCCAAGTGGTGTACAGCTTCGACTTACCCACGCGCCACCACGAGCCGCGGCGTATCAGGTACACGCACCAGAGCGCGTGGGCTTCAGGTGTCAGCCGGATGGTCCAGCGATGGCCGCCCGTGCACCAGGTCGTCCGGTTGCCAACCACGATGCCGAAGAGCGGGCCTTCGTAATGGCGGCTGGTGGTTCGGATTTGCACACCTTGCCGCAGGCCAATGATCGCCGGCCACTTCCGATTGAAGCTGACCACGCGGTCGCCATCGTGCAGACCGCGAATCGAAGAAGAGCCAGAGGCCGTGAGCACCTGCGTGTCCGGCGGCTGGCACCACTCATGGGCGCCCATGAAGTCTTTGCGCGTCAGCACGGGATGTTCCTTGTCCCAGATGATCGTCTGGCTGAAATACAGCCCGGCTTCCTTCAGCGCCGGCGGGTAGTTGGCCACGTTCGCGTAGCCGCCCCAGATGTAAGCGCACCTGCCAGGCTCCAGCACGCGTGAGATGTTCTTGAACCAGGCGCGCAGCATCTGCGCGAAGTCGTCGTCGGACACGAAGTCGTTCGCGAGCGGCCTGTCCTTGGCGCGGAGCTTCCTGCCGGTGGGCTTCGACTTCTCGGGATGGCGGGCGACGTCAAGCTTTTGGTGATGCGTGGCTTCGAACGAGCTGAGGCCAGCGGCGATAGCATTGTTCGAGCGAGGTTCGACCTTTACGTTGTACGGCGGGTCGGTGTTGCAGAGCTGGATCGTGGCACCGGCGAGCAGGCGGTCCAGATCCTCAGGCTTGCTCGAATCGCCGCAGAGCAAGCGATGTTCGCCGAGGAACCACAAATCGCCGGGCTTCGTGATCGCCTCGTCCGGGGGCTCGGGAACCTCGTCCGGATCGCACTGGCCATCCTTCACGCCCGGATCGAGTAGTTCGGCGAGCTCGTCCTGGTCGAAGCCGAGCAGGCCCAGGTCGAAGTCCATGCCCTGCAACTCGGCAAGCTCGATCGGGAGCAGCTCGTAGTTCCAATCCGAAAGCTGGTTGAGCCGATTGTCTGCCAGCCGATATGCCTTCGCATCCTCGGGCGACATGTCCTTCGCGACATGCACGGGCACCTTCTGCAGGCCCAGGTGCTGCGCCGCCAGTAGACGCGTGTGGCCAACGATGATCACACCTTCGGTGTCCACGACGATGGGCTGCCGGAAGCCGAAGCGCTTGATCGACTGCGCGACCGGTTCGATTGCGTCGTCGTTGACGCGCGGGTTGCCCGGGTAGGGCTTGACCTTCTCGATGTTCCAAAGCTCAACCTTCATGCGTGTGTGCCTCCTTCTTCTGTGCCTTCCGCGAAGTGAAACGCACAACTTCGCGGCACAACTCGATGAACTCGTCGTTGGTGAGCGTGCCCTTCGCACGATTCACGTCTTTGTGCAGCGCCTGCGCGTTATCAATGGAATGCGGGCCGCCACGGCTGACTGGAACCACGTGATCGAGGGAAGCAGTGTCGGGTTCAAGCAATCGGCCAGTAAGAGCACAGCGGAATTGCTGGTTCTTGATCAGTGTGAGTACGTCGTGAATATTCACGATCGCGCCTCCATTGGACTTACGGCACCGACGGCCGGGGCGCGTCGGACCGTGCCGTTGTAAGACCAACCAGGCGACGTAGCGGAGCAAATCAACTCGCCGCCCGAAGTTGACTTGTCGGCCTGCGGCATTGCGGTGCCGATGAAGCTGGCGCTCATTGAGGACCTTACCGAGAACGGTCGAGTTCAAGACCCTGCACAAGTCACACGGTCGCAGGTGATGCTGTTGATAGACTTCCGTTTCGGAATGTAGCGACTCGTGACTGGAGGACGGTGTCGGGCCCAGTATCGCCAGGTCCCTTTCGCTACCTGTTCCTTGGCCCGGCGGTCCAGAGACGACTTCATTCGTTTTGCTGCCAAGTTCCACGTTGATATCCCTCTGGTTTCTGTTCCTGCTGGGAGTGTTCGCGGTCGGCTTGCTCGGATGCGCCAGGATTTGACCATGCTGTGGGCCGCCCGATACCAGGGATCCTGCAAGGCGACCTGATGCTTGCGGTCTAAA
>JBFWSD010000544.1:0-5352 GCA_050248575.1 Gemmataceae bacterium | reverse complement strand
ATCTGTTACTCGTCGCCATGGGGGTGACCCCATGAAAACGCAACTGCGAAGCACGCTGGTCCTGTTTGGTTTGCTGACCTTGTTGACGGGCGTGGTCTATCCCTTGGTGGTCACACTGGTAGCGCAGGTCTTCTTTTCACACCAGGCGAACGGCAGCATTCTCGTCCAGGATGGCCATGATGCCGGCTCTGCATTGATCGGTCAGCCGTTCTCAAGTGAGCGCTATTTCTGGGGACGGCCGTCGAGCACCGTTCCGGTCCCTTACAACGCAGCCTCTTCCGCGGGATCGAATCTCGGTCCCACCAATCCAGCGTTGCTCCAGCTCGCACGATCTCGAATCGCAAGGTTGCAGCATGCCCATCCCGATCAAGAAGGTCCCGCGCCCGTGGACTTGGTCACCGCGTCGGCGAGTGGGCTCGATCCGCATATCAGCCCGGCCGCTGCCGAGTATCAGGTCACTCGGGTGGCGCGAGTGCGCGGCCGTCCCGTGGCTGAGATCCGACACCTGGTGGAAGCTCATACCGAAGGACGCACCTTCAGCGTGCTTGGCGAAAGGCGTGTCAACGTGCTCCAGCTCAATCTCGAACTCGACCGGCCGGAGGCAATCCCGTGAGCCTGCGCAATCCACCTGCCTATGCCCGAATGGCAATCGTTGCCTCCGTGCTGGCTGTGCCAGGCATGCTGGGTGGGGCCATGGCAGCCTTGTTTCTTGGTACGTTTCCCGTCTGCATCGTCGTGGGCGGTTTGCTTGGTGCACTGTCTGGAGTCTTATTGGAGGGCTGGCCCAGATCACCTGATGGCACCGACAATCTAGGGGATGAGTCGGACCAGTATGCGCATAAAATGAAAGAACTGGAAAGTCAGTTGAACTACTGGCGAAGAAACGATCAACCATGAGCGAACTTCGGCCCGATCCCGATCGGTTGCTCGCTCGCGTTCGCGAGGAGGAAGCCAGTTCGCGCCGTGGCCGACTCAAGATTTTCTTCGGTTACGCCGCCGGCGTGGGCAAGACGTTCGCTATGCTGGAAGCGGCACAGCAGGAACGAGCCGATGGTGCGGACGTGGTTGTTGGCTACGTCGAGACACATGGCCGGCCAGAGACCGACGCTTTGCTTGCAGGGCTTGAGGCGGTGGCCCCTCGCTGGATCTCCTATCGTGGTGTATCGCTTCGCGAGCTGGACATGGATGCTGTCCTAAAGCGCAAGCCTGAACTGGTCCTGGTCGATGAGTTAGCCCACACCAATGCCGAGGGTCTCCGGCATGCGAAGCGCTGGCAGGATGTGCAGGAGATTCTCGATGCTGGCATTGATGTCTTCACCACCCTCAACGTCCAGCACTTGGAGAGCCTGAACGACATTGTCGCCCAGATCACCGGCGTCATCGTTCGTGAAACCGTGCCGGACTCGGTGCTGGAGCGCGCCAATGACATCGAACTTGTTGATTTGACACCGGAACAGCTCATCGAACGCCTGCACCAGGGCAAGGTTTACATCCCGCAGCAAGCCGAACGTGCCCTGCAGAACTTTTTCCAGAAGTCGAACTTGATGGCTTTGCGTGAGCTGTCGCTCCGGCAGGCCGCTCACCGCTTGCATCGTGATGTGGAGGCCGCTCGACTGGAGAAAGAGGTGCCCGAGCCCTGGGCCACCAGTGAGCGCCTGCTCGTATGCATCGGTCCCAGCCCGACCTCGGCCAGGCTGATCCGCACGGCCCGGCGCATGGCGGCCGCCTTCCATTGCGACTGGCTGGCCGTGGCCGTCGATACTTCTGGCCACGGAAACAGCGATGCGGTTCGTCAGCAGATCGCCCAGCACTTGCGACTTGCCGAGGGACTCGGAGCCGAGACACATACGCTCGTGGGCAACCGCGTTGGCGATACTCTGATCGAGTTCGCCCGCGCCCGCAACGTCACCAAGATCGTCGTCGGCAAGACGGCCCAGCCCTGGTGGCGTCGGCTCATGAGCCATACCGTTGTCGATGACTTGCTTAATCGCTCCGGCGATATTGACGTCTACGTGATTCGCGGTGAAGGTGAGACGCTGCCACCACGACAGCGCCCGTCGCCGGTCGAAACTTGGTCGTGGACCGGTTACCTGGGCACGGCGGCCATTGTCGGCGTGTGCGCCTTGCTTGGCTGGGGCAGTCATGCCTTGCAACTCTCTGAAGCTAACATCGTCATGGTGTTCCTGTTGGGCGTGGCGCTGTCGGCAACGTACTTCGGCCGCGGACCGTCGATCTTTGCCGCCGTTGCCAGCGTCCTCATCTTCGATTTCTTCTTCGTCTCTCCGTATCTGACGCTGACCGTTGACGATACGCAGTACGTCATCACTTTCATCGTCTTGCTGGTGATCGGGTTGTGGAGCAGCACATTGACGGCACGTGTTCGCGCCCAGCTCGAAGCTTCACAGCAGCAAGAACGACGGACGGCCGCACTCTATCGCCTCACGAAGGTGCTGAGCGAGGTCGCGGGCACCGAGTTTCTGGTGCAATCGGCCGGCAACCAGTTACGTGAGATTTTTGACGGCCAAGTGCTCATCTTCTTGCGCGACCCGTCAGGGCCTGTCCAGCTGCGTTTTGGACAAGACACCGTCGTCGCCAAGGAGTCTGTCAATTCCGTTGTCGCTCAGTGGGTGGCTGAACACGACCAGGCGGCAGGCGCGAGCACCGATACCCTTCCGAGCGCCACGGCGCTATTCGTACCGCTGGTAGGCTCGCAGGGTACGGTGGGCGCACTCGGTATCGCCCCGGCTGACCCACACCGGCTTGTTGACCCGGATCAGCGCCGCTTGCTGCAAACCTGCGCCAGCGTCATTGCTCTTTCCATCGAGCGCGATCGATCCTTGCTCGATGCTCACCACGCCCAGATGCAGGTCGAGGCCGAGCAGATGCGGAGTTCGTTACTCAGCTCGGTCTCCCACGACCTTCGCACGCCCCTGGCCGCGATTGCCGGCGCCAGTTCCAGTCTCCTCGAAGGCCAGTCCAGCTCCGATACCCAGCACGAGCTGCTGCAATCGATCATCGACGAAGCCAGGCGACTGTCACGCCTGGTTGACAACCTCCTCGACATGACGCGTCTCGATACAGGTGGTGCCCTTGCCCTCGATCGCCAGTGGCACGTTCTGGAAGAGATTCTAGGCCTGGCCCGAACCCGGCTGCGCCGAGAACTTGCCCAGCACCAGATCCTCATCGACGTTCCTTTAGAGTTGCCGCTCTTGAGTGTGGACGGCTCGCTCATGGAACAGTTGTTTGTCAACCTGCTGGAAAACGCCAGCAGATATACCCCGCCGGCCAGCCTGATCGAGATCAAAGCTCAGCGCGTGGGAAAGCTAATCGAAATACGCGTCTGCGACAATGGCCCAGGTCTGCCTGTGGGCAGCGAGGAGAAAGTCTTCGACAAATTCTACCGCGGTGGCACCAATACGGTTGACGGTCGCCGCGGTGTCGGACTCGGGTTGGCGATCTGTCGGGCCATCGTGCAGGCACACGGCGGTCGTATCCGTGCCAGGAACCGTCCACAGGGCGGCTGCGAGTTCATCATTGAACTACCTTGTGCCGAAGAGGCTCCAAAGGTGCCGCTCGATGAGGTGCCGGTGGTGAATGGCCAGCCATGACAGATACAACGAGCCCGTTGATCTTACTGGTGGAGGACGAGGCGACGATCCGCCGCTTCGTCCATGCTGCGTTGGCGTCGGCCGGCCACCGGGTGCTCGAGGCCGAGACTGGTGCCCAGGCGTTGCGACTCGCCGCCCAGCAACCCCCCGACCTGGTGATTCTCGATCTCGGCCTTCCCGATATGGACGGCCAGGAAGTGCTCCGACAGCTTCGCGAATGGCTCCACGCCCCGATCCTCATCCTGTCGGTGCGAGATCAGGAACAGCAGAAAGTGGCTGCTTTGGATGCGGGCGCCGACGATTATCTCACCAAGCCGTTCAGCACTGGCGAATTGCTGGCCCGCATCCGCGTCGCGCTGCGACACGCGGCCCGTGCGGGCGCTGAACAATCCCCAGTCTTCGTCTGCGGCGACCTCAAGATCGACCTGTCAGCTCGCAAGGTTTTCGTCGCCGGCACGGAGATGCATCTCACGCCGATCGAGTTCAAGCTACTCACCACGCTGGCTCAGGACGCCGGCAAGGTGTTAACGCACCGCGTCTTGCTGAAGAAGGTCTGGGGGCCGGAGCACGTTCATGACAATCACTACTTGCGCGTGTACATGACCGCCCTGCGCCGCAAGATCGAAGCCGATCCGTCCCAGCCACGCTATCTCTTGACGGAGCAAGGCGTCGGCTACCGCCTCGTTACCGAGCTGACCTGAGGGCACTAGAAGATCACCTGGAACCGGGTCATCAGTGCGTTTGAACTTTGATGGATGCTTCCTGGACTGTCTCCAAACTGCACGGGCTTATCGTACCAAGTGTGCTCGTAGTTCAGCTGGATACGGACCAGCGAGTTAAGGTACCAGTTGATACCCAGTGTCATCTCCGTGGCGCCGCTGCTCCATAACGTGGGATCCGCAAGCTGGTTTGCTCCGGGTTGGAAAGCGTTGCTGCCGACGTTCAAGCGTGAAACCCGGCCAGGCACCGTAGCCTCCGTGAAAGGGATGCTGGGGGTCGAAGGGACGCAAGGGCTGGAGGGCGCCCGCATAGCTTGTGCGCGTCTGGCCGTGAGCAAGAGCGACGACAGGATGAAGAAGCCGTCGAAGGGGACTGTGATCCTGTTGGGCCGAACGCCTCCTTGCGCGCACGTTGATGTTCGGCATCGGCGTGACCACCGGCATCGAGCAAGAGCCAATGCTGCCCACGGGACTCGTGACGCCGTCCGGCATCACCTGGCTGCAATTCAACGATGGCGTTGTCGCGAATGTTGCTCGGGAGAACTTCACTAGCCTCGTGACGCCCCGCGACGCCGTGATGATGGGGACGCCAGACTTCATGGCGCCGGAGCAGGCGCTGGACTTCCACACCGCGGACATCCGTGCAGACATCTATAGCCTGGGCTGCACGTTGTATTACGCCTTGACCGGACAGCCACCGTTCCCGGGCGGCAGCATGGTTCAGAAGCTGTGGCGGCACCAGCAAGCGGAACCGCCGGACGTGCGGCAATTGCGACCGGAGGCGGCCAGCGCTCCAATTCCCCCAGTTGCGCTGGAAGCAGTAACTGGCTCTGCTTGAGCCTCTGGACCAAGTCCGCTCCCGGTACGATGCCTGTGTCCGAAACGGTGACAAGTCCCGGACGTTCTACGTTAAAGCTGGGGCGTGCCCCGGTCGAGCCTTTCGCAGGCCGCACGGACTCGGTCATCAGCTGAGTGTGGATCACGCTCAGAGCTTCGAGGAGTAGATCGCGTGGATGAGGAAACCG
>JBFWSD010000543.1:0-5357 GCA_050248575.1 Gemmataceae bacterium | reverse complement strand
GAAGAAGTCGGCGTCGGTCTTGCCCGCCACCTCGTCGGGCAGCAGGCCAAAGCGCCCGGCCACCGACCGGTTCACGCGCAGAAATCGGCTCGAAGCATCCTTGAAGTAGATGCCGTCGGGCACACTATCCATGAGGACGTGGAGTAAATGGCGTTCGCGCAGCAGTTCTTCCTCGACTTGCTTGCGCTGCAAGAAGCCGCCGAGCTGGGCCGCCACACCGGAAATGAGTTCGAGTAAGTGGCGATCCTCGGCTCGTGCCTCGCGGGCAAGGAAGCTGAGCACGGCCAGCACGCGGTCGCCGGCCAGGATGGGCAGGGCAAAGGCCGAACGCAGGCCAAACTGCCGTGCCAGTCCGACGCGGGCAAATGTCGTGTCGCGCGTGACATCACGAATCCACCAGGGCTGTTTCGTCGACCAGACCTTGCCCACCAGCCCTTCACCGGGCAGGAAGCGCAGGGCGGCGCTGCGCGAGCGATAACCATCCAGCCCGTCCGCGCCGGCGTAGTAAGCCGGGCTGCACTCGAGACACGAGTTGTCAATGGCCGGGATCCATGCCTGCCCGACCAGCCAGCCGGTGGCCGCGCAGACTTCGCCCAGGCCAAGTCGCAAGGCTTCTTCGACGTTGGCGGCCTCTGCAATGGCCAGCGTGAGTGTTCGCAGCAGCCGCGAGGCAATGGCCGAGTGCTTGCAATCGGTGATGTCGGTGACGGTGCCGCAATAGCCCATGCGGCGTTCGCCGTCTCCAACCACCTGGATCGTCTCGTGGACCCAGCGCACCGATTCGTCGGGCCGGATTACACGGTATTCGGATTGCGCGCAACGTTCGCGCAAGAGTCGGACAAAGGCCTGGTCCCAGTCGGCGCGATCTTCCGGATGGACGATGCCGCCCCAGCGCTGGGTGCCGCCAAGGAAGTAGTCAGCGGGCCGCCCGGTAATCTCCTCGACGGCGCCGACGAAAGAGGTGTAACTCCATTGCCCGCCCGGCTCGACCGTGGCACTCCAGCCGCAGTCTTTGATGCGGGCTGTCGTGTTGAGAGGGGGAGCCTGCGGCGCCGGCCATGACGCCGGCATGATCAGCCTGTCCGAGGATGCCATGCGTCGATACCCGATCCCAAGTCGAACCAATGAGGGGGGGACGGGGCGCCAGGCGACGAAAGGGGAGAGACTTCCCGGCCGCCCGCCTGGCGGCCGGGAATGCTCCCTGTGCAGTGAATCCCTTCGCTGAACGCGCCGGTCTTGAATGCCAGGGATGCGCGCTTTGAAAACAAACCCGGCAGACGGGTAGACCGACTTGAATCCCTCATCGAGCAAACCTCATGCCGAGAGGGCAGCCCATTGCGCACGACTACTGGGGTAGCAGTGAATTGCCGAAAATAACGGGCACCGCGTTACTCCCCTGACACGGCGGGCGGCAGGCATCGCCAGCGTTGAAGGCGGCCGCTGCCCGCTGTCTGGGCAAGTTAAACCGGCTCCGTAACTTCCCTCATTTTCCCGAAGGATTCGCTACCATCAGCACAAGAGGTTGGTGTGGCCAGGAGGCGGCCGAGGACGTCATGCTCCCCAGCGACCGGATCATCCATGAACGCGGCCTGCTTCACGCCGTGCTGGCAGGCGACGAAGACGCCTGGCGGCTCTGGTACGAGCGTTCATTTCGCGACCTGCAATACTACGTGAGCTGGCGCACGGGCAGCCTCACCGAACTGGTCGACGAGGTCATGCAAGAAACCTGGCTGATTGCCATCAAGAGGCTGCGCTCGTTCGAACCCGAGCAGGGAAGCTTCCAGGGCTGGCTGCGTGGAATCGCCGCCAATGTCATCCGTAACCAGCTGCGCCGTCGCGAGCATGTGCGGCGCCGGAGTAGCCCGGTGCTCGAGGAAGTGCCTGCGCCAGCGAGCAACGATCCCGAGCGCGACGAGCGAGCCTGGCGCGTGGCCCATGCACTGGCCAGCCTGTCCGAACGCCACGAACAGGTCCTGCGGGCCAAGTATCTCGAACAGCAGAGCGTCGCCGAAATCGCCGCAAACCTTCAGCAGTCAAGCAAGGCCATCGAGTCGTTGCTCACGCGTGCCCGCCAGGCCTTTCGCGACGCCTACGAATCGGAGGCGCCTCAGGAGGAACACGATGCAAGCACCCCATGAAGATCCCGAGGACCTGTGCGAGCGGTTGCTCGGGCCGCCCGCACCTTCGCCCACGTCGCCGCCAGACGATGCGATCCTGGAGGCCACGTTGCGTGTGTTGCGGGGCCGCCGGCGCTGGCGGCGCGGGCTGCAGGCGGCGGCGCTGGCTGCGAGCTTCGCTACGGGCATGCTGGTGATGCATGCCTGGTTCCTTCCTCCAGAAGAGCCGAAGCCGCCCGCCATCGCGCATCGGCCCGACCCGTTGCCGCCGCCGCCCCAGCCCCAACCGCGGCCCGAACCCGAACGGCGGGCAACTGCTCCTGCGCCTGATCCAAGCTTGCCTCCCGCCATGCTCGAACGGCTCGCCGAGCTGGCCGACGCGGATGCCCGGGCTGCCCACTACCTGGTGGCGGGCAAGGCTCACGAGCGGCAGGGGGACTTGCCGGCGGCCCTGCGTTGCTATCGCCGTGCCCTCGAGCCCGGCGGCGGCATCGATCTCGCCATCGTCGAAGGGGACACCTACCTGATCATGGTCTTGAAGAACAACCTGCAAAAGGAGAAACGACGTGCGAACAACGATACCTAGCCTGGTGCTGGCCCTCTTGCTGCTGGGTGTGAGCGGCACGGCCTGGCCCCAAGAGCCCGCCAAGGGCGATGCCACCTAGAAGGACGAAACCGACGAGGGCTTTGTGCGGCGCGTCTATCTCGACCTCACCGGCAAGCCGCCCACGGCCGAGCAGATCAAGCAGTTCCTGGATGACAAGAACCCCAGCAAGCGCAACAAGCTGATCGATGCTCTGCTGAATGGAGCTTTTTTTGACGCCAACCTCGAACAGGCGTTGAAGACCAACCCCGATGTACTGGTGGCCCAGGCCAAGGTGTCGAGCGCCCAGGCCGAGCTCAATCGCGTGCGCCTGCAAGTCACGCAGAAGCTCGAGACGCTGCAGCGGCAACGACAAGCACAGCAAGCACTCGTCGGGGCTGCGGAAGTCAAACTCAAGCGGGCTCGCGAAATGCACCAAAAAGCAGTACTCAGTCAGGCAGAGCTCGAACAAGCCAAGAGCGTGCTTATCGACACGCAGGCCAAACTCGCCGAGCTCGATGCCGAGCTCAGGTTCGTTATCGGGAAATCCATGGACATCGCCAGCTCGGACAGTGTCGAAAAGGGTATGCATTACCTGTGGAGACTCCAGTATGGCAACGCCTATCACGAGGCCATCTGGGCACTGACGCTCGATCAACCCAAGGCGGTGCATTCGATGAGCGAGCGTATCCGCGCCGCCCTCGACAAGCCGATCGACATCGATTTTCGCGAGTTGCCCGTCGAGGAAGCTTTCAAGGCGTTGGAGGAGCAGCACGGCATCCCGTTTCTGCTGTCGGTGAAGCTGGGCGGGGCCAAGGTCAACCTGAAGCTCGACAAGGTGCCGCTCGGCGCGGGCTTGCAGGCGCTGGAAGACTTCCTGCCCGGCATTCGCCTGGTGGTGCGCGATTACGGCATCCTGGTCACGTCGACGGATCGGCTGCCCCCGGGGGCGGTCTCGGTTCACGATTTCTGGAAGGTGTCGAGCAAGCCCGCCGCCAGCACCAGCGACGACAAGAAGAAGTAGCGCCATGTAACCGTCGCCAAGGGGGTGCGGACAGAGACTCACGATGGGATGTGTTCTGCGGAGACTACTCTGTTCGCGCCCCGCAAAGCAGGGCGGTTAAATGGGCAGCATCTGGATCAGTCGGACCAGTAGCACGTTGGAGACGACGACCAGGAAGATGGAAGCCACCACGCTGCTGGTGGCGGCGCGGCCCAGCCCTTCGGTGCCCCCCTCGGCGTGGAAGCCGTGATAGCAGCCCGTGACGGCTACTAGGTAGCCGAACACCATGGTCTTCAAGGTGGCCGGGATCACTTCATCGAGGTGCAGACTCTTGAGGCAGGCGCTGTAATACTCGGCCCAGTACATCTTGCCCCCCAACAGTTCGGCGCCGAACCCGCCCAGGATCGCCAGGAAGGCAATGATCACCGTCAACAAGGGCAGCGCCAGCACGCAGGCCAGCACGCGCGGGCCAACCAGCAGCCGCATCGGCGACACGCCCAGGCACTCGAGAGCATCGATCTGTTCGGAGAGGCGCATCGAGCCAATCTCGGCCCCCAGGCTGGCACCGGAGCGGCCCGCCACGATGAAGCCCGCACCGATCGGGGCAAACTCGAGCACCACGGCGAGCGAAAGAGCTTGCGGCAAGAGTTGCACGTAGCCCGGGCCAAAGCGCAGCAGCACGCCATGCAGATGCAGCCAGATCACCACGCCCAGGGCAAGCCCGGTGACGGCGGCCAAAGGAATCGCGCCAACGTAGATGCGATAGAACTGCCGGGCCAGTTCGCCGGGCCGAATGAGGCTGCCCAGCGCGGCGAACAGAGCCCGGATGGCGAAGTGCGTGAAACGCCCCAGGGATTCGAGCCAGGTGATCATGGAGTCACAACCATCGGTTGTAAGCAGACCCGACGAAGTAGAGAGTGAAGATGGTCAGCGCCCAGGGAAGATAGACCAGGTACACCAAACCGAGTGCGAGACGATACCACCATCGTAAAGGAACATTGAGAATTATCACAAGCCCGAAGGCAATGCAGCCTACCGCGGCTGGAATGTCGTAGAGAGTATCGTAGTGGTCATGTCGTCGCGAAATCAGAATGAAGCAAGCCATGAGCGCGTAAGGTGCGATCATTGCCGCGAAAATGAGTGCGAGGCCAGCGCGTAGGTTTGCTCGACGTTCAACGCCGCGATTGAAATGGATGACGAACCACCCCGTCAGCGCCAGGGCGCCGATGGTCAAGAGCAGTGCCAGCACGATGTCTGCTGGAAAGTACATGTCGAGTTCGCTGAGCTAGGCCAGCTCGTCGAGTCGGCGCAAGCGGTCTTCCAGGTCGCGGAAGGCGGCCTGCTGCCACTTGGAGCTCGGCGGTATCGGGGTTTGATCGTTGACGGGAGGAGGGGAGACGTGATTGTGTAACTCGAGCGAATCTTGACAGTGTACCACGCGCGGCATCGGTTCGGCGCGGTGCTGGGCTGCTTTCTCGATCCAGCCCCGGCAGCAACTACAGTCTCCGTCGTGCAGATGAGTCTCGATCCGATGCCGATCCTCGCAGGAGATTTGTCCCAGGGCGAAGTTGATCAGGTCGGCCACACTTGGACAACCCGTCGACGTCCCCACCTTCGCACGCGCTGCGGGGGACAGGATCTGCTGCTCGGCCAT
>JBFWSD010000542.1:0-5373 GCA_050248575.1 Gemmataceae bacterium | reverse complement strand
TACATTGTCTCGGACGGCACGGGCGTGTCGTATCGTGCCCGCACCAGGCCGCCCTCGTACATCCATTTCGCGCTGTTCCCGTATCTCATCAAGGGACACCTGATCAGCGACGTGGTGGCCGTACTGGGCAGTCTGAACATCATTGCCGCCGAGCTGGACAGGTGAGTCATGGCAAGCACTGCGACAACACCGATGAGCGCGGACGCGTTCCACGAGTTCATCAGTCTGCCTGAGAATCGGGGGCGGCTGCTCGCACTCGAACGCGGGGAGATCGTCGAGCTGACAAAACCAGGGAAATTCCATGGTTTTGTTTGCGCCAATATCGTCACCTTGCTGTGGATGTTTGCGTCACGGTTTACCGATCGGACCAGGCCCCGTACCTGGTCGAAGCGCAAGAGGAAATCACGGGGCACGATGTGCTGGCGGACCTGCGTTTGAAGGTGGCGGAGTTTTTTCAGATGCCTGGCAAGTGAGCAAGGGACGAACATGGCACTCAGCGAAGAAATCAAACAGCGAATCCTGTCGTACTTGCCGCGCTACCCGAGCAAGCAGGCGGTGACGTTGCCCGCCCTGCACCTCGTGCAAGACGAGTATCGCTACGTCTCGCAAGAGGCCATCGTCGAGATCGCCGAGTTGCTCGACCTGGCGCCGGCGGAAGTGCACGACACGATGACCTTCTATCGTTTCTTCCGCCCGGACGACAAGCACAAGCTGGGCAAGACGCGCCTGTGGGTCTGCCAGGGGCTGGCCTGCCAGTTGCGAGGCTGCGACGACACGCTGGCCAAGCTGTGCAAGACGCTCAAGGTCACTCCAGGCGGCACCTCGGAAGACGGCAAGATCACCGTGGAGGCGGCCGAGTGCATCGGCGCCTGTGAGGGAGCGCCGGCCCTCCTGATTGACGACAACGCCCGCAATGGCGTGACCGAAGACAAGGTGGACGGGCTGCTGGCCGAACTGAGACAATAGGTGGAGAGGAGGTGCGGCCATGCAACTGGAAGACTACTTCGAGTTCGAGAAGCTAGAGATGAAGCACGGCCCAGTTGAGCGCATCCGGCTCAAAGGGCACCGGATTGACATCGATCAGGTGATTGATGCATTCAATGAAGGAAAGTCAGCCGAGCGCATTCGCCAGCGTTTTCCAACGCTTTCTCTCGAAGAGGTTTATGCAACGATCACCTACTATCTGCACAACAAGACAGAAATGGACGCCTACATTGAACGCGGCACCCAGGTTGAAGAAGCTTACTATCAGGAATGGCTAGGCCAGGGATTGTCGCCCACGGCGCAGCGGCTCAAGGAGTTGAAAGCGCAGCGACAGCAGTCTTCATGAGCAAGATACGGTTCTTGTTTGACGAATGCACCGACCCCGACCTCATCGATGCCATCTTGCGAACGGAGCCGCTCGTGGACATCGTGCGTGTGGGATGGGAAGATGCTCCCCCAGAAAGGATCAAGGATCCCGAACTGTTGATTGCCGCTGAAGAAACGGCGCGAGTGCTGGTCAGCAACGACAAGAAGTCGCTGCCTGGCCACCTTGCAAACCACTTCGCGAGCGGACGTCACACGCACGGAGTCATCCTCATGCGGCGAGGCTTCTCGATCGGCACCCTCGCGGAAGAATTGTTGATCGTCTGGACGGCAAGCGAGGCTGAAGAGTGGATAGACGGTTGGCTTTATATTCCCTACTGACGCACAGTTCTGTGAGAAGGTGAAAGACTGATGCCCGAATACGAACCCGTCCTGTTGCGTCGCGTGGGCAAGCCGGATAGCCAGGCCTTGGAGGGCTATCGCGCCGATGGGGGCTACAAGGTCATCGAGAAAGCCCTCAATAACCTGGCCCGCGAGCAGATCGTCGACGAAGTGAAGAAGTCCGGCCTGCGCGGCCGCGGCGGCGCTGGCTTCCCCACCGGCGTCAAATGGACTTTTCTGCCCAAGGACCATCCTGGCCCCATCTACCTGTGCGTCAACGCCGACGAGAGCGAGCCTTGCACCTACAACAATCGCATCATCATGGAGGAAGATCCACACCAGCTCCTCGAAGGGATCATGCTGGCCTGTTACGCCACCAAGGCGACGACGGCCTACATCTACCTGCGCTACGAATACGGCAACGCCTTCCGCGTGCTCGAGAAGGCCATCGGCGAATGCTACCACGCGGGGCTGCTGGGCAAGAATATCCTCGGCAAGGACTTTCATCTCGACATCTACGTCCATCGCGGCGCTGCCGCCTACATCTGTGGCGAGGAAACCGGGCTGATCGAAAGCCTGGAAGGCAAGCGGGCCTGGCCGCGCATCAAGCCCCCCTTCCCGGCCGTCGAGGGCGTGTTCCGCAAGCCGACCGTGGTCAACAACGTGGAGACGCTCGCCTGCGTCACCCACATCGTCGATCGCGGCGCCGACTGGTTCAAGTCGATTGGCGTGCCCCCCGACCCGAACAACCCGCGCGATGCGGGCAGCTTTGGCCCCAAGCTGTTCACCATCGCCGGCCATGTGGAAAAGCCCTGCTGTTTCGAAGCTCCCATGGGGCTGACGGTGCAAGAAATGATTGACAAGTTCGGCGGCGGCATCTGGAAGGGCCGCAAGGCCAAGGGCTGCAACCCGGGCGGACTCAGCGTCGGCTTCCTCAAGGCCAGCGAGTTCGACATGAAGATGGACTTCGCGGATCCGGCCCGCTACAAGCTGCTTGGCCTGGGCACGGGCTCCATCGTCGTATTCGACGAGACCACGAGCATTGTCGACGTCTTACACAACGTGACGCGCTTCTTCGCCCACGAATCGTGCGGGCAATGCACTCCCTGCCGCGAGGGGACCAACTGGATGCTCCGCATCGTCGAACGCATCCGCCGCGGCAAGGGCCGGAAGGAAGACCTCGACATCCTGGGCGAAATCGGCCACCACATCGGCATGATCCCGGGCACAACCATCTGCGGCCTGGCCGACGGCGCGGGCTGGCCCGTCAAGACCATCGTCGCCAAGTGGCGCGACGAGCTGGAAGAGTACGTGAAGAGCGGCAAGAAGACCGAATCCCCCGTCCCGGTCGGGGCCCACTGATTGCTGGAGTCCCGGCTTTGGCCGGAAGGGAGGAAAGCATGCGTGCCAGCATCACCTTCACCATGATCGGCTTGCTTGTCGGCGTCGGCTGCGGCGCGGAACATGAAACCAAGGCGCAGCCCAACCCCGCCATCCAGGCGGTGCGCGGCAAGGGCCGCGCTCGCAATCAGAATGACCTGCGCCAGCTTGCGCTCTATTACTTCCAGTACGAGATCGAGCAGGGCCGCCCGCCCGCCGAATGGAAACAGCTCAAGGAGTACATGGGCCGCGACGGCCGCAGCATCGCCCGCCTGGTCGACGACGGCACCTTCATCATCGTTTACAAGGTCAAGCCGCGCTCTGACAACGTCGTCGCCTACGAGAAGGAACCTAGCCAGGGGGATCGGCTGCTGGTCGCCATGGGCGACGGTTCGATCCAGATCCTCAGTCCACCGCAGTTGCAGGCGAAACTCGAACAACAAGCCAACATGAGATAGCGACATGGCCAAAGTCTACATCAACGACAAAGAAATCGACATCGGTACTGAGCGGCTGAACCTCGTGGAGGCTGCGCAACGGGCCGGCGTCGAGATCCCGCACTATTGCTGGCATCCCGCCCTCACCGTGGTGGCCAGCTGCCGCATGTGCCTGGTCGAGGTCGGCGAGAAGAAGCCCGACGGCAGCACCAGCATGATGCCCAAGGTCGTGCCCGCCTGCCAGACGCCGGCCAAGGACGGCACCGTGTGCCTGACCGAGAGCGAGAACACTCGCTTCGCTCAGAAGCAGGTGCTCGAAGCGCTGCTGCTCGATCATCCGCTCGACTGCCCGGTGTGCGACAAGGCGGGCGAGTGTCTGCTCCAAGACTACAGCTATCACTACGGCCACGCCCATAGCCGGATGCTCGAAGAGAAGGAGCAGCCCCCCAACAAGCCCGACCTGGGCCCCAACGTCTCGCTGTTCACCGACCGCTGCATCATGTGCTCGCGCTGCGTCCGCTTCACGCGCGAGATCTCCGGCGAAGCCGAGCTGCAAATCGTTGACCGGGGCAGCCACGCCGAGATCGACGTCTTCCCCGGGCAGCCGCTCGATAACAAGCTGTCCAGCAACGTGGTCGACCTGTGCCCGGTGGGGGCACTGTGCAGCAACGACTTCCTCTACAAGCAGCGCGTCTGGTTCCTGAAGGAGAAAGAAAGTGTCTGCCCGGATTGCAGCACGGGCTGCAGCATCCATGTCGACGCCAACAAGGACATCCTCTATCGCCTGCGGCCCCGCACCAACCTGCAAGCGCAGGGCCATTTCATGTGCGACGACGGCCGGCTCGGCTACCATTACGTCAACGACGACCATCGCCTGCACGAGCCGACCGTGAAGAGCGGCAACGGGCAGAAACGTAGCTGGCCCGAAATCCTCACCGCCATCCGCGGCGAGCTCAAATCTGCCGCCGCCAAGGAACCAACGAAAATCGCCGGCATGCTTTCGCCCTTCCTCACCTGCGAGGAAGCGTTTCTGTTCGCGAAGTTCCTCAAGGGACTGTCGAGCGAGGCAAAGCTCTATCTTGGCCCGGTGCCGGTCGTCGGCAGTGACGACACGTATCCGAAGGATCGCCGCGGGCAGCCCACCGAGCACGTCAAGTTCACCATCCGCGCCGAGAAGTGCCCGAACCGCAAGGGCATCGAGGCCATTCTGCGGCACTTCCAGGGGGACGTGCTCGATTTCCAGGCTTTGCTGCATGAGGCTGGCAACGACCAGGTGCACGCGCTCTACATGGCGGCGGGCTACCCGCCCCGCGAACCGGGCTGGATCCCGGCCGACTGGGCCAAGGCCCTCGACAAGGTGCCGCTCCTGATCGTGCAGGACCTGTTTGCCAGCCCGGCTACCGAGAAGGCCAGGTACGTGCTGCCCGCTTCTTCCTTCGCGGAAAAGGAGGGAACGTTCGTCAATCACGCCGGGCTGGCGCAAGCGATCCATGCGGTGTGCCAGCCGCGCGGCGAACGGCGCGGCGACGCGCGAATCTTCATGGAATTGCTCGAGCGGCGCGGACTGTTCCACGCCCCCACGATTCGCAAGGAACTGGCGGCCGAGATCAGCTACTTCGCCGCAATGACCGAAGACCTTGGCTCGCACGGAGTATTTCTGGAAAAGCAAGCGGTGCCAGGCCAGGCCTGATACCGAGAGGTGACCGGCAAATGCACGCATACGACCTGTCAGACCTGATCTACACGCTCGTCACCATCGTCATCGTTTTCGCGGTGATCATGGGAGCGTGCGCGTACCTGATCTTGCTCGAGCGTAAGATCTCCGCGTACATGCAAGACCGGCTCGGGCCGAACCGCGTTGGCCCGC
>JBFWSD010000541.1:0-5375 GCA_050248575.1 Gemmataceae bacterium | reverse complement strand
CACATCGCCGAGATCATGGCCAACCAGGTCCGTTACCAGAAGCTGAAGAAGAACAAGGAAGACATGTTCGTCAAGATCCTCAACGAGGCCGAGGATCCGGGCGCCTTCGCCAGCGACGAGTTCCCGGTCCGCTTCGACAAGGACCACTGGGACAAGCGCGTCATGAAGCGGCCCGGCTACGACGGCATCGAGCTGGGCAAGCGCAAGTCGCCCAAGGAAATGGAGATCGAACGCAGCCTCAACCAGCCGATCAGCTTCGACTTCAAGAACGTCACGCTGTTCGACGCCCTGGACGAACTGCATCAGCTCACGGGCATCAACGTGGTGCCGGACACGACGGCGATGTCCGACGCCGGCATCCGCGGCGACACTCCGCTGACTTTGCGGCTGGAGGCGGTCTCGCTCAAGTCGGCCCTCAACATCTTGCTCGGCCGCTCGCATCTGACCTATGTCATCAAGGACGAGGTGCTGCAGATCACCACGCCCGACAAGGCCAGGGGCAAGCTCTTGCAGAAGACGTACCCGGTGGCCGACCTGGTCATCCCGGTCGAGAACTTCACGCTGTCGCCCAATGCGAACCTGCAGAACGTGCTCGACAAGGTCAGTGGGCAGCCCGGCATGCAGAACACCGGAGCGATCACCCCGTATACCGGGCCGCGCTCGCTCCAGGGTGGTCAGCCGGTTGGCTCGCCTGGCGAAAGCGCCTTGCAGTCCAGCCCGCTGGCGAGTGCCCTCAGCCCTGGCGCCGTGCCGCGCAAGCCGGGCCAGACGCTCGAGGAAGCCCTCATCAAGCTCATCACCAACACCATCGAGCCGCGTAGCTGGAGCGACATGGGCGGCCCGGGCACCATCGACTACTTCCCTCTGGGTATGGCCCTGGTCATCAACCAGACGCCCGACATCCAGGAACAGGTCCAGGAACTTCTGAACGCCCTGCGGCGGTTGCAGGACCTGGAAGTGGCCATCGAAGTGCGGTTCATCTCGCTGTCGGAATCGTTCTACGAACGTATCGGCCTGGACTTCCTGATGGAGATCCAGCCCGACACGACGAAGTTCGAGCCGCAGATCACTTCCGGCGTGTTCAAGCCGCCGGGATATGTCAACGACTTCTCGCCGACGAACTTCGTGGCGGGCATCACGCCTCCGGGCACCGCCCCGAACCAGTCGCTGCCGGCGTTCACGCACGATCTGGACATCCCGATCAAGGCGACGAGTTTCTTGCCCGCGGTGCCACCGTTCGGCGGGTTCCCGATCGCTCCGGGTGCGGACGGCGGCGTCAGCCTCGGCCTGGCCTTCCTGAGCGACATCCAGGTCTTCCTGTTCCTGGAAGCCGCGCAGGGGGACACCCGAACCAACATCATGCAGGCGCCGAAGCTGACCATGTTCAACGCTCAGACGGCGACCATCACCATCAACGACACCAACTTCTTCGTCACGGGCAACATCATCGGTCTGTTCAACGGGCAGGTCGTGTTCAATCCACAGAACACGCCGTTCCCCCTGGGTGTGACGATGACGCTGCAACCGGTGGTCTCGGCGGACCGGCGCTTCGTGCGTGTGTCGCTGGCCCCGACCTTGACAAACTTGACGACGCCGATCGCTGCCCTCTTCCCGTTCACGACGATCGTGACGCCGATCTTCGACACGGGCGTGGTGGGCCAGCCGATCCCGATCACGCAGTTCATCCAGCAGCCCTCGTTCACGACGGTGGGCGTGCAGACGACGGTGAGCGTGCCGGACGGCGGCACGGTGCTCCTGGGCGGCTTGAAGACGCTGCAGGAAGGCCGTAACGAGTTTGGCCCGCCCATCCTGAGCAAGCTGCCCTACATCAACCGCTTGTTCAAGAACGTGGGCTACGGACGGAACGTCACCAGCCACCTGATCATGGTGACGCCGCGCATCATCATCAACGAGGAAGAAGAAGGCATCCAGACGGGCGTGGGCGCGGGTCTGTGAGAATCCTTGGCAGTGCACCGGGCCTGAGCACCTGGCAAGGGCCAGGCCTGGTGACGGGACGACGGAGGAGATCATGTTGTTGCTGATCGCGATATTGATCGGCCAGGGCATCCTGGTGGAGCAGCAGGACACGAAGAGATTCGAACCGCAGATCACCATCGGCGCGTTTGTTCCTCCTGGCTATGTCAATGACTTGCAGTCACTGCCGGCTGTCACGCATGATCTGGACGGCAATAGCCATTTGATCGAGGTGAAGCCGCGCATCATCATCAACGAGGAAGAAGAGTGCACACAGACGGGCGTCCCGGAGGGCCTGTGATCGAAAAAGAGCCCGGCGTGAAACAACGGGCCTGAAATTACCAGGGACCTAGGGGTCCAGCCGTGGATCGCGAGTTGGCTCGTTGCCACCGCGATAAGAGGGGCGTAGCGGGCTTGCCCGCGACCGCCCTTCTTTTTTGCGCGCACGGGCTGCCCGTTCGAGCTGCAACGTTCAGCGAGGGCCAGCACACAGGCCTTGGCCAGGATTGAGCCACTATCGGCCCATCAGTATAATGCTTAGAGAATCGTGAGCAGGCCAGCGCCACCACCTTTGCTGGCACGTCGGGAACATCGGACGCAAGTCATCCTGGGCCATCCCCATCAATTGCGGTGGCCCGTCGAGGCTCTTATGGATTTCAAGCTCCCCGAACTGGGCGAAGGCGTCTACGAGGCCGAACTGGTCGCCTGGCTGGTGAAGCCGGGCGATGCCGTCAAGCGTGGCCAGAACCTGATGGAAGTGTTGACCGACAAGGCCACCATGGAAGTGCCCGCGGCCTTCCGCGGCACCATCCGCAGCCTGCACGCAGAGCCGGGCCAGAAGGTCAAGGTGGGGGATGTGGTCCTCGTTTACGATGACGGCGTTGCGGAAGGGCAGGCCGCTTCGGAGACGGAGACACGAAAACACGGCGAAGGGGAGAAGGACCAGACGGTCGCCGCGTCGCCGCATCGCCGCGTCACCGCGTCCTCTGCCCCTGCCGCGTCACCGCGTCAGCGCGTCACCGCGTCCTCTGCTGCCGTGAAAGCGGCTCCTTCGGTGCGGCTGATGGCCCGCAAGCTGGGCGTCGATTTGACGCGCGTGCCCGGTTCGGGGCCCGGGGGCCGCATCCTTATCGACGACCTTTCTCAGCACGTGCAGCCCGGCAATGGCCAGAAGCGCGAGGCCGAGGTGCCCGTCGACTATGGCACGCCGGGCACGACCATCAAGCTCATCGGCCTGCGCCGCAAGATCGCCGAGCACATGGTGCTCGCCAAGCGCACCATCCCGCACTATTCCTACGTCGACGAATGCGACGTCACTGACCTGGTGAAGATTCGCGCGTCGCTCAAGGAACGCTTTACCAGGGCGGGCACCCGCCTCACTTACCTGGCTTTCTTCGTGAAGGCAGTGACGGTTGCCCTGAAAGAGGTGCCGCTCGTCAACGCGTCGCTGGACGACGAAGCGGGCGCCATCATCTTGCACGATCACTACCACGTTGGCGTGGCCACGGCCACGCCCGGCGGGCTCATCGTGCCCGTGGTGCACGATGCCGACCGCAAGGATCTGCTCACGATTGCCCGCGACATCGAGCGGCTTTCCGGGGAAGCGCGCGCGGGCAAGATCAAGCGCGAAGACCTGCACGGGGCCACCTTCACCGTGACCTCGGTGGGCAACATCGGCGGCCTCATCTCCACGCCGGTCATCGATCATCCGCAAGTCGGCATCCTGGGGGTCGGCAAGGTCGTGCGGCGGCCCGTCTATGATGAACAAGGGCAGATCCGCCCGGCGGATCTCATCTATCTCTCCTTCAGCTTCGATCACCGCGTCCTCGACGGCGCCGTGGGCGCGGCCTTTGGCAATGCCGTGAAGCGAGAACTGCAAGCCCCGGCCGGCCTGTTATTACCGGCTTGAAGTGCATTTCTTACCTGACGAAACTTTAAGGACAGCAGGGTGTCACTGGCGCTTGTCTTTGCCGCCCGCCTGGCGTACCATAGCCGCAGTTCCGGTACTCATCGCATTTAGCACCATTGAGATCTCTACAGATGAGCACCATCCAAGCCGAGGCCGTGCAGGGCCTCAACCAGCCTAGCTTGCAGCGCCGGGTGAACGCGCTGCGCAAGCTCGACAACATTACCAACTGGTTTTACCTGCTGCGCGAATACCTCATCCTCGCCAGCATCATCGGGCTCACGCTCTGCTTCCTGTGGCAGCGCGAGAGCTGGGGGCTGGCCTGGGCCTGGAACGTGCCCGTGGTGATGATCGCCATCGGGCTGGTCGGCGCCGGGCAGCATCGCCTCATCACGCTCGCTCATGAAGCCAGCCATTACATGCTCTTTCGCAATCGCAAGCTCAACGAGCTGGCCTCCGACTGGTTCTGCATGTTTCCGATTCTGAGCAGCACGCATCACTATCGGCTGCAACACCTGGCTCACCATCAATACGTGAACGACCCCGAACGCGATCCGGACGTGCGGCAGATGCTGGACAGCGGCCATCGCTTCCAGTTCCCGATGACGCCGGCCGCCTTCCTGTGGCACTGCGTGTTGAAGCAAATTCTGTGGGCGCCGAAGCTGATCCGCTACGCAAGAGCCCGCGCTCAGATTTCGTCGATGGGCGTCGGCCTGGGAGTCGGCCCCTACGCGATCAAGCGGCCCCCGGCCGCGCAAGTCTACCGGGTTGGCAAGATCTACTTGCTCGCCCTGGTGGGCACGCTCCTCTATCTCGAACACCTTGGCAATCTCTGGCTGCTCGCTCTGGTGCCGCCCGCCATGCTGGCCTGCATTGCCACCTTCTATTTGCTGTTGAAGGACGAGCGCTACATGGATTGCGCCGTCAAGCCCGACATCCCGTCGCGCTGGCTGGCCGTGCTGCGCCTTACCAACATCACCATCGTCTTCACCACGCTGGCCTGGCTGAGCTATCTCACCAATCACCCGTGGGGGCTCTACTACGTCATGTTCTGGCTGGTGCCGCTGTTCACGAGCTTCTCGTTCTTCATGCTGCTCAGGCAGATCGTGCAGCATGGCAATGCCGATCAGAGCCGATTGCTGAACACGCGCATCTTCCTGGTCAGCCGGCTCATTCAGCTGGCCGTGTTCCCGCTGGGCATGGATTACCATCTGCCCCACCACCTGTTCCCGATGGTGCCGCACTATCGACTGGGGGAATTACATAGGTTGCTGATGGAAGTGCCCGACTACCGCGATCACGCCGTGGTGGTGGAGGGCTACTTCTTGCACCATCACCCGGCCGAAGGGCCGACAGTGCTCGAACTGATGAGCCAGCCCCATTCGTAAACTGGTTAGTTGCTGACCGGCAGCACGCGCAACTCGCGGGGCAGCGGGAAGCTGACGTGTTCTTCACGCACCACGCGGTTCTCCACTTCAGCACCGAAGTGTTCTTC
>JBFWSD010000540.1:0-5380 GCA_050248575.1 Gemmataceae bacterium | reverse complement strand
CGGTCGGCGAACGCGGCCGCCACACCCAGACCCAGAAGCGCGAGGCCAGCAAACAGCCAGGCCGGATGACGGCGCTGCCGCGCCAGCCAGAGCCCGCCGCTGGCGAAGGCGAGCGTCAAGGCCAGCCCGCCCACGATCGTGCTCAGCCCGGGCAGCGACGCGCCTTTCTTGGGCGCCGCGTCGGACACCAGCTTGCGCGGGATGATCAATACGGGCTGCTTGGCCGCTTCATTCAGCTCGACCACCAGCTTGTTCTTGCTGGGCGGGTCGAAGGCAACGTCAGCACGCAGGCTGCCCGTCAACAGTAGCGCCAAACAGGTGGCCACAAGGGTTCGCTTCATGTGCATCCTCATTCATGGATTGCCGAGGCCAGGGCCGGCCTCTTTCGGATCAGGAACAAACAGTTTCAAGCAAGCTTCGACAAGGGCGAACTCGAGCTCGGCGCCCTCGACTGCCAGGGCCAGGCCGTCACGCCGAGCCGCCAGGATCTTGCCCTTGAGCATGGGATCGACCGGGGCATGGGGTCCTTCACTTTTCTTGAGATAGACGCGCAACAGCCGCATTCCTGAGACATAACTGAGGCGAAGCACGTCTTTCGCAACGACCTCGCCTTCTTTGAGCTTGAAATCGCCGGGCAACTTCTCGGGCAGGTCAAAGTCGAAGTCAACCAGCTTCCGGTAGGGATTGGCGCCTCCCTTGCTCCCTTGCGGGCCGCCGAGACTGCCAGGCGGGCCGCCATCCGGGCCGCCCCCTTCGCCGCCCGTCGTGCCGCCGCCGGGAGGACCGCCGCCGCCGAACTTGTCTTTGGGATTGCCGCCGCGATCCTTGCCGCCCGGCTTTTCCTTGGGAATGAGAAAGGCGAACTCGTGCTCCGCCCAGCCAGGATCCACTTTGGGCGCGCGGCCAACGCGGCCGCCCCCCTGCAAGCCGCCTCCCGGTGGAGGCATCATGTTGGGCACGTTGTCGGGAGGTTGGAACGAAAACTGGATCGCCAGGAAGATGGCTGCCGCCGCCGCCACCGGACCGAGCACCAGCCAGGGCCGCAACTTGCGCCGACGCCGTTCGGGGATGGCCACCTTCGGCAAACTTTCGGGCCAGGCACGCAAGGCGGCCACGGTCGCTTGCATCCGTTCGAGTGCGGCCCGTGCTTCGGGGTCGGCCTCGATGCGGGCACGCAGGCTCTGCTCTTCTTCCGGCGTCAGGTCGCCGGCGAGAAGCTCGCTCGCCAGTCGATTCGCTTCGGATTCAAGCACGCTCAGCTCCCGTGGAAACAGCCACTCAACCGGGCCAGCCCGTCTTGCACGCGCAAGGCGGCCGTGGAACGGGGCACGCCTGTCTGCTGCTCGATGTCGCGATACGACAGCTGCTCGACGATCTTGAGGAAGACCAGCTCGCGCAGGTCTGGCTCGAGGGCGTCGAGGCAGTTCTGGATGCGTGCCAGGGATTCCCGTTTCTCGAGGCTGCTGGCCGGATCTTCGCACGGGGCGGGCTGCGGATGCAGCCTCTCGCGGCGTTCCCGGCGCTGGTTCGTACGCAGGGCTTTCAGACCCAGGTTGCGGCCGACATGAAACAGCCAGCGGCGGGCGTCGTCCGTGTGGGGCAACGGCCCGCGTGCGAGGAAACGCAGGAACAACTCCTGCAGCACGTCCTCGGCATCGTGAAGGTCGCCGAGCAGCATGCGCAGGTAGGCAAGCAGCCTGGGCGTCATGACGCCGAGGTACTCCTGTGCACCGCTCTCCGACGACGGCCTCATGGATGTCACAACCACAACCCCGCGGGCCCGGAAGTGTCCAGGAAATGGTCAGGATTTTTTATGAGCCAGGCAACGACTTTCGACGACCAGTACCATTCCGAGCCAATGGCGGAAAAGCTGAAGCCGGGCGGGACAGTTCTTTTTTGTCCGTTGTCCAGAAAGTCCCGGCGCGGACCGTTATTTTCCGATTACCTTTCCAGTCTGCCTCAATTTCTGGCAGGCAGGCGTCGATAAAGAAGACGGGCCATTTTCGAAATGGCCCGCTTCACCACCTGCGCGCGCACGGCAGGCTTCGTTGCCACGAATCGACACCTAGAAGGACATGCTGGATGGAAGCTACCCCGGAAACGCTGTCGCTGGAGCCACCGGGCAACGCGAGCCCATGGGCCGAACTGGTCGTGCAGAACGGCCGGCTCGCGGGCAAACGCTGGCCCCTCATCGCCCCCTTTGTGCTCATCGGCCAGGCCGAAGGTTGCGATGTCCGTCTCAATGTCAAGGACGTCAGCAGCCAGCATTGCGCCCTCGTGAATGCCCAGCCCCCCTTGGTCCGCGATCTCGGCAGCGGATGCGGCACTCTCGTCAATGGCAAGCCGGTCCAGGCCGTGCCGCTCCAGCACGGCGATACCCTGTCGATCGGGCCATTCCGCTTTCGCGTCGAGCTATCGGCCGCCGCGAGCCGAACCTCCGCATCCCTGGATGCGGACGCTTTGCGTGTTCAGGCCGCGGCCGTCGTGGCCCAGCAAGCCGCGCTCACCGAAGAAGAGATCAAGCTGCAACAACGACGCCTGGCCCTCGAGCAGCAAGAGGCGCAGCTGGCCGCCCATCTGGATGACAAGCGCCGCAAGCTCGTCGAACTCAAACAGCAGCTGCGCGAGGCCAGCGCGCAGTTGCAGACCGAACGACTGCGCCACGACGCGCTGATTCAAGAGACCACGCGCCGCGTTGACAATGACCGCTGTGCGATCAACGACTGGCAAGCGCAGGCATTGACCGAGCGGCAACGGCTGGTGAAGCTGCGTCGCTGTCTCAAACGTCGCTTTCACCAGCACTGGGCGCGCGAACGAGCGTTGCTGGCCCGCCGCGAAGCGGAATTCCAGGCCCAGCTTGCCCTTCATGACAAGGACCGCGCCCAGCTGCAGAAGGACCGAGAAGAGCAGTTCCGGGCCCGCCTGCGGTTCAATGGCGAGATCGAGATTGCCCGCCGCACCGTGCAGGACGAGCGCAATCAGCTGAGCGAAGCCTCATCTCGCTGGCACGCCGAGCAGCGTCGGCAGCAAGCTGAACTGGCAGCCCGGGCCGTGCAAGCCGAGCAAGACGAGGCCGATGTCGCCGATCTCCGGGCCGCCCTTGCCCGCGAACGCAGCGAGTGGGAAGAGCGCCGCCTTCGCCTCGAAGCCGAGTCCGAAGGGCTGGAGCTGCGCATTCGCAATCAGCGCCGCAAGCTGATCGATCAGCAGATTGCCCTGGAACGCCTGCAAAAACTGACCGACGAGGCCGCGCGCGAGCCCGTTGCCGCCGAGGCGGCGAAAGACGCTCTGGAAACGGCAGCGCCAGCCCCGTTTGCCGAACGGGAACGCCTGCTAGCGCAGGCGGAACGCGAGGTGAAGGACAGGCTTGCCGCCCTGGAGCAGCAAGCCAACGAGCTGGCGGATCAACGCCTCTACCTGGCCGAGCAATGTGCCCGGTTGCTCGAGGCACGCAACCAGCTTCAGCAGACAAGCGCGGACGCGGCCGCCCAGCTCGAACCGCTGGCCCATGCACTCGACGAACGGGAGCAGCAGCTGAATGCCCGCGAAACCGAGCTCGACCACCTGCAAAGCGGCTATCAACAGCAACTCGAGGAAGTCGCACACCAGCGGCATCAGCTTGAAGCCTGGCAAGCCAGGCTGGCGGCCCGCACCGCCAGCTGGGAGGGCAATCGCCAGCGTTTCCTGGCCGAGCTCAAGGCCCGCGAAGCCCAGAGCGAACATGCCCTCGCCGATCTCAACCAGGTTCGCCGCCGCTGGCAACAGCGCCGCCGCAAGGAAGTGCAGCACGTGCAGACGCGCGTGGCAGTGGCCGACAAGCTCCTCAAGGAATGCACCGCGCTGCGCGAATCGTGGAAGTCACGCGTGATCCAGCTCGACAAGGAGCTGCGCGGGCTGGCCAGTCGCGCCATGGCCCTCGAAGAATACCGTCTCGAATGTCTGGCAAGCGCCACCGACCGTGAAGCGGGCGAGCAGAAGCTGGTCAAGCTGCGACTACGCTGGGCCGGCGAGTTCGGTGCCGCCGGCACCGCCCTTGGCAAACAACGGGATGAAATCGCCGCGCTCGGCCTCAAGATCGAAGAAGACGCGCGTACTTTGCGGGGCCAGCTGGAACGCCTGGCCCAGCTCGAGGCAGAACGCTCGCGCAACAATGCCGACAGTGATATCGTCCAGCACGAGCTCGACAAGGAACGCGCCCGGATCGAAGCGGCCCTCGCGGCCCATCGCCAGGAAGTCGAAACCTACGAGCGCCAGATTGCCGAGCTCAACGACGAGGTCGAGCGGCTGGCCCGCGTCCTGATCGATAGCGGCGAGCCGCCGCGCCTGACCATCGCCCAGGCCGCCTGAGCGAGGGCCATCGTGCCTACCATCGAACGTCTCGCTAATCTCACTCCCGTTGACCGGGCTGCCCTCCTCGCGCCCCTCGACGAGTTCAGCCGCGCACGCGGCTTTCCCTACGAGCCGCGCGAACTTGTCCTGGCCTTGCGCGACGACGCGGGCAATGTCAGCGGCGGCCTCATCGGACAACTTCACTGGGGCTGGCTGCGCATCGAGATTCTCGCCGTGCCCGCTTGTCTGCGCGGGCAGGGGCTTGGCCGGCAACTTGTCGCCCGCGCCGAGGCACTCGCGCTCGCAGCGGGCTGCCCGCAGGCCTGGGTCGATACGTTCACCTTTCAATCGCCTGGCTTTTATCTGCGGCTTGGTTATCAAGTGTTTGCCGAATTGCCCGACTATCCGCCCGGCCAAGCACGCATCTTTCTCCGCAAGAAACTGACGTTCGGTTGAATCGCCGCGCCCGCTTGCAACAATGACAGCGAATGTGCAGGCCGGCGCCGGCCTGGCTTGCCGAGTGGTCACTGGCGAAAAGGCCGGGACCATTGACTTGTCGCGGCCTGCCTGGCATTCTGGAGAGAATGCGACGCAGACGCGCGTCGCCTCCTTTCTGCTGGAGTCTGCCATGCGAATCACCGCGATCGTGCTTGCTGGCTTGCTGCTGGCCAATAGCGTCCAGGCGCAGGACTTCAAGTCGGGCCCACAGCCCGGCACCGACGAGAAGCCAGGCATCATCCCGGGCAGCTTCCAGGCCTGGATGGTCACGGGCAAGCACTTCGGGCGGTTTCATTCGCCCGTGAGCGAGTTTGCCCTCAATCCTACCCTGCTCCTGTTCGTGCGCAGCATCGAGGAAGAGGGCAAGCTGGCCGAACTCCTCAAACGCGTCGACGAACTGGCCGCCAAGCATCCCGATGCCCGCATGGGCTGCTGCGTGGTCTTCCTCGACGACGGCGGCTTCCGCCAGTTCATTTACGAGGACAAGGCCGATGGCGTCAGCAAGCCGATCGCCGAGCGGCTGTCCATCGCTTCCAGCGAGAAAGACAAGATC
>JBFWSD010000539.1:0-5382 GCA_050248575.1 Gemmataceae bacterium | reverse complement strand
AAATCGCCTCGGGCAAGAGAGGCAGCCAGCGCGAGCAGGCCACGGCAAACGCTCCCTTCGTCGCGAAGAACTGATGCGCGCGGTCGAGCTCATCGGCGAGGAGCCAGCGGGCAAAACGCAGCCCGAGGAGCCGGGTCAGGCCGTAAGCGACAACCCCCGCGCTGAACATGCCCAGCGTGCCAATCAGTCCACCCAGGAGCGGGCCGTATTTCTGCCCCATCACTGTGATCACCAGCGTGGTGGGGATGGGGATGGCGATGTCGGCGATCATCAGGCCGATGGCGGCCAGCCAGGCCCAGCCGCCCAGCGCGTCGAGCCACGCCTCGTCGACCAGGGCGTCCCCCAGCAAGAAGAACAGCACCAGCCCGAAGCAGACAAAGCCCAGGAAGCAAGTGAGGGTGCGCATGGTGCCCCGCCCGCCGACTATTCAGCTTCCACGAGCTGGCCGCCCACGTAGACCTGTTGCACGTTGAGTTCCTTGTCGAGCACGACCAGGTCGGCGAGCTTACCCGAGGCGATGCTGCCCAGGTCCTTGTCGCGGCCCGCGATCCTGGCCGGGGTCAGGCTGGCCATTCGCACCGTGTCGATGATGGAAGCGCCGGTGAGGCGTTGAAAGGTCCGTACCATGTGATCCATGCCCATCACGCTCGAGGCGAGCGAGGCGCCGTCCGGCATCACACCGACGTCGTCCTGGCGCAGGATCGGCTCGCCCCCTTCGAGCGGGCCAAACAGGTACGGCCCGTCAGGCATGTCGAGGGCACGGTTGCAATCGGTGCAGAGGGCCAGCCGGTCCGGTCCCTTGATCTTGAGAGCCAGGAGCAATAGCTCGGGCTCGAGATGCTTGCCGTCGGCAATCACCTCGGTGGTGAGCTGATCGAAAAAGAGAGTGGCCTCCATGACGCCGCCGCGCATGGGATAGGTCTGCGACTGTCGCAGCCTGGCCCGGTCCGACATGGCACAGAAGAGATGGTCCACATGGGTCACGCCCCAGTCGACGGCGGCCTTCATCTGCGGGAAAGTGGCATAGGAGTGGCCTGCGTTGCAGCCGATGTTCTTCGCGCGGCAGGCGCGGACGAACTCCTCGGCGCCGGGCAGTTCGGGGGCGACGGTGGCCCGGTTGATGCACTCGAAGTCGAGATATGGCTGATACTCGTCGGGCGTGGGCGGGCGGCACTCATCGGCCGGGTGGCAGCCCCGCGCCTCGGTGGCGAAATAAGGGCCGTAGAAATGGGCGCCCAGGATGCGATTGCTGCCCGTGCCCACTTTCATGAGCTGGCGGCAACACTCGAGAAAGGCCAGATGCTGCGCGTGGCTGGCCACCGTGGTGGTGGGCAGAATCCCGGTCGTGCCATGTCTGGCATGCGCGCGGCAGACGGTGCGAAAAGCGTCGAGCGTGCCGTCCATGAAGTCGGCCCCGGCCCCGCCGTGCACGTGCAGGTCGATGAAGCCGGGGGCCAGGTAAGCCCCGCGCAGATCGATCGATTCCTGCGACTCGAAGCCGCTCGACGGCCCGACCGATTCGATGCGCTCGCCGTTGACGACGACCTCGCCCTTCTCGAGCAGGCGGTCGGGCAAGATCACGGTGGCGTTGCGGAAGATGAGTTTGTCCATGGACAGTATGCTCGCAAGGGTCTGAGTTGCAGCGCAAGCTGCGCGATTCCAGATGTACAGTTCAAAGGTACTCCACGTGCCCTGTCATGTCTTCGGGAGTCAGTGCCGCCAGGCGGAGGAAGTCCTAATCGTGAGTGAGAAGAACTCGCCTTCACGGCTGCTTCAGGAGTTGTCAGAATATCGATGCCGCGGCGGCGCAGGCCGTGGATGACGGCCCGCGAAATGTTCTCGTCCGTGTAGAACCTAATTCTTTCGGCCATTGCGGGCTTTCCGCGCCTGGCTCGGGATCTTGGACTTCCAGCCGCGCTTCATCTCCTTCACGAGTGCATCGCCCTCACGAATGGAGCGATCGATCTCGGCGCGGTGGTCGTGGTAATACGCCAGCGCGGTGTCGGCCAGGGAGAGATCGTACTCATCGGCAATCCTATCCGCGCTCCAGCCCATGCGCTCATGCCAGATGGCGACGTTCTCCACGGTGATGCGGTGGCCGGCAATGCGCGGTTTGCCGCCGGTGATTCCGGGCGTGATGGCGATGTGTTCGTCGAGAGTCTTCATGTCCACACGATAGCAAAGGGGCCAGTCATTGTCGCCGTCAAAGCAAAAGCGGGGCCGCCAGGTCCCCCTGTTGGCCACTGACCACTGCAGATCGATCGATTCCTGCGACTCGAAGCCGCTCGAAGGCGCGACCGATTCGATGCGCTCGCCGTTGACGACGACCTTCTCGAGCAGGCGGTCGGCCAAGACCACGGCGGTGTTGCGGAAGATGACTTTGTCCATGGAGTGGATGCTCGCAGGGATAAATCAAGACACGGGCAACACGGTTCAAGGAACCGTCCTGTCTTTGAGATCGCGCAGAACGCGCTGGCCAAGGAAAGCGGCATCGCCTCGTCGGCTGGGCAGGGACGTCAAGGTTTCATGGGCAGCACTGGCTCGCTTTCACGACTGCGAAGATCTTGCTTGCGCCCCCACCAGGCCACCACGCACACCGCACTCGACAGGCCAATCAGGAGCATCCCGGACAGGACGGCGATCAACTCAAAGGGTCCGCGCAACCCCTGGCGGGTGCGTTCCTCGTCCTGGTCTAGTGGACGCAGCAACTCGACGACGCCGCGGACGTCGCCGACCTGCCAGTTGCGTTTGGGGCTGTCGGGGTGCTCGTTGTGACACTTGACGCAGGATGCCTTCATGACGCGGGCTGTGGCATAGCGCAGCGTGGGGCGGCCCTTGTATTCCTCGAAGCGATAAACTGGCCTCGTTGGATCCATGCGAAGCTTGCCCATCGCTTCCCATTCGAAGGCATCGCGCGGGCCGCCGTCCTTGCGCGAAGTGAAGGGGTAGTCGCTGTACAAGCGGACGTGCACGCCACGCTTGCTCTGGGCACTGATGTGGTTGCCCAGGTCGATGGTCAACGTGGCGGGCAGCGGGATCGCTCCCTTCTTCCGGGTGTAATCGTGCGTGACCTCGATGCCTTCGGGCTTGACGCGATCGACCACCTGGGCGCTGTAGAAGTTATTGAGTTCGTCGAGTAATTCCGCTTCCTGGGCGGCGCTCTCCAGTGCCGTGGAGCGCACCAGCTCCTCGGACAGGCGCGACAGGTGAAACAGCCCAAACCCCGCACCCAGTGTGACCACGATCAGCAAGAGCGACACCGCGACCAGAAAGGAAGCTGCGATCGGATTGCGCACGCACCAGCGCCAGGCGCGTTCGACTTTGCCGGCGGGACGTGCCAGGATCGGCTCGCCGTTGCGGAAGCGGCCGAGGTCGTCGGCCAGGGCGGCGGCTGAGGCGTAGCGTTGTGCCGGAGTCTTGTTCAAACATTTGTGGCAGATGGTTTCCAGATCGCCTGGCACGCCAGGCTGCCGGTCGCGCAGACGCACCGGTTCCTCGGTCATGACCAGCAAGATGGTGTCGAGCGACGAGGCGCCGCGAAAGGGAGGGCTGCCCGTGAGTAGCTCGTAGAGAATGGCGCCCAAGGCGTAAACATCGCAGGGCGGGCCGATGTCGCGCGTCTTACCGGCAGCCTGTTCGGGGGAAAGATAGCTGGGCGTGCCTAGCACGGCTCCAGAGCGTGTGAGCATGTCCGAGCCGTCAAGTTGCTTGGCCAGGCCGAAATCGACGATCTTGGGCTGGCCATCGCGCGTGAGCAACACATTGGCGGGCTTGAGGTCGCGATGAACGATGCCCCGTTCATGGGCATAATGAACGGCGCTGGCCAGAGTCTGGACCAGGCCGGCAGCCTCGTGCGGCGGCAATGGCTTGCCCGCGCTGCGTGTGCTCAGGGTGCCGCCATCCACATACTCGAGCGAGAAATAAGGCTGTCCCGCCTGGGCGCCGATCTCGTGAACCTGGACGATGTTCGGATGCTGGAGGCGGGCAACGGCTTCGGCCTCGGCGCGGAAACGGGCCAGTTCGGCGGCGCCCGCGTGGGCGCCGGCCAGGATCATCTTCAAGGCGACCAGTCGGCCGAGCCCCAGTTGCTTGGCCTTGTAGACGACCCCCATGCCGCCGCGGCCCAGCTCGGCGAGCAGCTCGTAGCCATCAATAGTGGGCATGGGGACGGCCGCCGGGGCGGTGGACTCATGGGCGACTGTGCCCTCCTCGACGGGAGTGGGACGCTCGGCTTGCCCACCAGGTACCAGTCCCGCGACCGAACGCACTTCCAACCATTTGGTGCTGCCTACCTGAAGGACCATGTCGGCGGGCTTGAGTCGTCCATTGGCGACCATCTGTTTGAGATGATGCCAGGAGACAGGGCCGGTCTTCTGGCGATTCTCGACGACGTACCAGAGAGATTCGCCAGTAACTTCCGACTCCCTCGTGAAGGCTGTCTGGCAAGAAGGGCACCGGGGCGGACGCGGCTTGCCTGATTGCGTCGGAGTGAGCACCTTGCACTGCGAGCAGAGCAGCCAGATCGGCGACATAGCCCACCTCCCAAGACGATCACGCGTATTCCCAGATCATAATCAGAATTCTCTCTCATTTCCTTGAACGAAAGTCCATTTCAGACAAATGCCATGTCAATAACTGTTGACGTGTCCAATGGCGGCGGCGGAAGGTTACAGGCCGTGTCCCTGCCGCGAGCCCCGAAAAAAAAGCGGGGCCGCCAGGTTTCCCCGACGGCCCCGCGGAGCATCACTTGTGCTACTGGCCACTGACCACTGGCCACCTGGTCCTAGTGGCGGAACAAGAACTCCTTCGAATTGATCAGGGCCCAGAGGACGTCTTCCCAGGCTTTGCGGCGCAGGTCTTCGCCGCCGGGCTTGGCTTGCTCCGTGCTCTTGGCGAGGTGCTCTTGCACGGCTTTCACTTCCTCGGGGGCGGGCAGCCGCGACAGCGTCGTCAGGTACAGGTCGTTAATCGTGTCCTGCTCGGACAGTTTCTTGCCGAGAAGCTGCCCGATGCGGTTGGACGGGTTGCGCATCTTTTCGTTGACGGTTGGCCCGTTGATGAGCTGCAGGGCCTGGGCCAGGTTGCTGTCCCCTTCCCGTTCGCACTCGCAGGGCAGCTCGCGGCCGGGCTGACCGAACGTCTTCAGGAACGGATGATTGATCTCGCCGTCGGGCAGTTGCACGGCCCGCGTGCCCAGCGGGAAGCCGGCAAACTTCTCCGGCACCGCCGTCACGAAGCAGATCGCATCCAGCAACGTCTCGGCGCTGTGCAGTTTCGTCACGGCGTGCGAGAAGTACTTGTTGTCGTCGGTGTTGAAGTCGTTCGTCTGCGACGAAAGCTGATAGGTCCGCGAGTTCATGATGGTGCGGATCAGGTACTTCA
>JBFWSD010000538.1:0-5384 GCA_050248575.1 Gemmataceae bacterium | reverse complement strand
ATCTCCAGCCCGTGCTTCTTCGCCAGGTCGACACGTTCCTTGGCGACTTCCTCAGCCCCCTTGTCGGTGCTGCAACGGCCGAGTTCGAGCTCCCAGCTTGCCTCTTCCCAGCCATCGAAGCCGGCTTCCTGGATGAACTTGACCCAGGCTGCCATGTCGACGTTGCCGAACTGCCCGCGGACCAGGCCGATCTGATGATAGGAGGCCTTGCCGTAGCGGTGCTTGCTGGTTTGCTTGAAACCCATGACTGCTCCTTCACTTGACGTCACGATGCGAAAGCGGGGAGGTTTGGTGTGACTATACTCACCTGGCAGCGAATCGCAAGGGGGGCGCCGAAAGCGCTCTTTACCGAAACATCGTTCGTGGGCAAACTCCCGCGCGGTACGTTTTCCGATGCGAGGTGTGCCATGCCACGACGCGAAGCCTGGCGATTCTTGCTGATCACCGGCCCGGTTTACTTCCTGCTCCTTTGGCTGCTGGCCAGCGCGGTCTGGACGCGCGGCTGGCTCGTCATCGCGGCGGGCGTGTTGCTCCTGGGCATCGCCAGCGGGCTGCTCGTGCGCGGCCACATCGCGCCGCTCTTTGCCCTCTACTTCCTTGCGCTGCTGGGCGGCTTTGGCTTGCTCGCCTGCGAATGCCTGCTGCGACTATCGCCCGGCCTCCTCTCTGGAGAGATGGCCAACGCAGTCTTCAGCGTCTATCACACGAACCCGGGCGGCATCTACCAGCGCGACGATCATCTGGGCAACGCGCTGCGGCCCGACTTCGGCACCTGGGCCTGGTGGAACGGCCATCGCTGGTGGCACGAGACCAACGCGCGCGGCTATCGCGGCCCCGAGCTGGCCCGCGCGGACGCGGTCTTCCTGGGCGACAGCATGATCTATGGCCACGGCGTCGACAATCAACACACCGTGGCCAGCCAGTATCAGGCCATCACCGGCCTGGCCAGTGCCAATCTCGGCATCCAGGGCACCGGGGCCATTCACGCGCTGATCATGCTCGACCAGCTGGGTTCGACTCTCGAGCCGCGCCAGGTCTTCCTGTGCTGCCACCCGAACGACCCCCTCGACCTGGGCTATTGTTATGACGATGAAGAACTGCATCGTTTCCTTGCCAGCCCGCCCGAGGCGCCAGCACTGCCCCTGGCGCGGGCCAACCTGCGGCCTTCGTCGCGCTCGCTCACGCAGCAATGGAATAGCTGGTGCGCCGTGCCCTTGCGTTCGGCCGGGCTGATCCGTGGCTTCGTGCGCGCCGTGGCCCGCTCCCATCTGTCAAGCAGACCGCTTGCCGCGCCGCCCGCGCCGCCAGGCAACTTCGTTCCGCCGGCCAAGGTCATCCAGGCAGGTTATCCGACCGATGTTGGCGCGGACGCCTTTCGCTGGCGCTGCCATTGCCACGCGCTCGCGGCCATCCAGGCCTGGTGCGACCGCCATGGAGCCACCCTGACCCTCTTCGACCTGGGCTACCCGCGCCTCTTCTCGCAAAAGATCGAAGCCTGGGCCGGCGCGCATGGCGTGGCCTACAGCCCGGCGGGTGCGCTGGTGCTGGAACGAGCGAAGAAGGGAGAAGAGGTTTACCTGATCAACGACGGACACTGGAGCCCGCTCGGCTGCCGCCTGATCGCGGATGAACTGGCCAAGGAAAGCCACGATTAACGCACAAGGGACGCCCTCGTGTTAAGGATGGCGTCCCTTGCGGGTTCTGCGTCTCTCTCGGACTCTCTCAGTATTGTTCTGCCGGAGCGTGTTCGTGAGTGTCGGCGGGCTGCCAGTGGGCGGTGAACTCGTGTTTGTTATCGGTGAGGCCGAGGACAGCCCCATAGAGGGCGCCGCACAGGGCGACGATGTACCAGCCATGCAGGGCGCCGTCGAGACTGAAGGAAATGTTGCCGTTCAGCACACCGTAGACGCATCCCAGGAGAGCGCCGGCCCCGATGCCGATGAAACTCCCCCAGACGGCTCCTCCAAAGGACAGCGTGAGGATTTGCCGTGCTCTGTCCATTCGTCGCCTCCCGGTTAGAGCACTCGACCGTAACCTTGGCGAGTATGTACGATGGGTTCAGAACTCGAATGGTCAGTCAGCTGGCTTCGCGCCGCTGACTGGGCAGGCTGCTGGCGAATTTCTCGGCGGCGTGAGCCATCTCGAGGTGCGCCTTCAAGGGCAGCCACGTTGTATGTTGAGCGATCTTGCCGATGCGTTCGGCCGTCCGTGCGAGATCAACCAGGGCTTGCAATGCCGGTGCCTGCTGCTTGCCGCAACGGGCACACACGGGAGCGTGTTCGGGGGTGGCCAGCTGCGGCCCAACCTCCACCATCACCTCTTCGCTGCACATGGCACAGGGACAGGGTCCAGGGTCGTCCGCTTGCTTGATAACCAGCTGTGGCATGTTACTCCCGTCGCTCGCGCTTCGGGCTCGCCAGGTAATGGTGTCCTGCCCTAGACGTCGCCCAGGGCTACCGGCTCCTTGTGCCCGTTGTGATGATGGCCATTCTGGCCGTTATGGCCATTGTGATGACCATTCACCGCGGGCTGTTCCGTCTCGCGGCTTTGCAAGATCCGCGTCCACACTTCCCGGCGATACACCGGGATCTCCGTAGGAGCCGTGATGCCTACCCGGACCTTATCGCCACGAATCTCCAGGATCGTGAACGTGATCCCCTGCTGCGGCAATACGACTTCCTCGCCATACTTTCGGCTCAGCACGAGCATGAAGGCACCTCCTCGATGTCCTTGCCTTGGTGTCGATCCTGAACGGCATTGCCTTCGTCTCTGTTCCGGCCCCGCCGAGCCAGTGAAGAATGCAATCATTGTGCCAGGGGCCGCGCACACCACGTTCCTGAGCGCAACCTCAAGCGCCGTCTCGACATCAAAATCGGCAGAGACGTCAGCTCACGCAGCCCGTTTTGTAATTCGTTCAGGAATTTGCGGTCGATTTTTGACCGCGACGGTTGATTTGAAACCGAACCAGGGGTTCTCTCCAGTTCACTCAGTCCTCATTACTCTCCTCAGCTGCGGAGTCGCCCGAAACGACCTTGTCGACACCCAGCCCAAGGTGGCGGAGTTTCTGACGAAGCGTGCCGCGACTGATGCCGAGAAGTTCGGCAGCTTGCGTTTGATGTCCTTGTGTGTGTCTGAGGGCCGCGGGCAAGAGTATACGATCCAGCGCCTCGACGGCCCGCGCGTAGACTTCGCCCTCTTCACGATCGACCAGCTGGAGCAGCATGTTCTGAAAGCTGCCCGCGGCCGCTTGTTCCTCGCCGCCAGAAGTTTGCTCGACGCGCAGATCCTCGGGCAGAAACTCGGGCAGCAAGATCGGCCCGGTGGCACGCAGCATGGCTTGCTTGATGGCCCCTTGCAGCTCGCGGACGTTGCCCGGCCAGTCGTAGGCTTGCAGCGCTTCGAGCAGATCGGGAGAAAGACCGCGAATCTCCAGGTGCAGTTCTTGATTGAAGCGAAACAGGAAGTAATGCGCGAGCTCGGCCACGTCGCTGAGCCGCTCCCGCAAGGGGGGCAAATCGACAGTCACTCCCTTCAAGCGATAATAGAGGTCCTTGCGAAACTGCCCTTCGTCGGCCAGCTCGAGCAGGTTGCGATTGGTGGCGGCCAGGATGCGGACGCGCGTTTGCAGGGTCTCGTGCCCGCCGATGCGCTCGAAACGCTGCTCTTGCAAAACACGCAGCATCTTCGACTGCAATGCGGGCGACATGTCGCCAATCTCATCGAGGAACAGCGTGCCGTTGTTGCACTGTTCGAACTTGCCGATGTGGCGGCGCGTGGCCCCGGTGAACGCGCCCTGCTCGTGCCCGAACAACTCGCTTTCGAGCAGGTTCTCGGGAATCGCGGCACAGTTGATGGCCAGGAAGGGCCGATCCGCCCGCTTGCTGTGTTGATAAAGGGCTCGCGCGACCAGTTCCTTGCCCGTGCCGCTCTCGCCCAGGATCAGGACATTGACATCCTGCGGGGCCACGCGGCCGATGATCTTGCACATCTCTTGCATGACCGGGCTGCGGCCCACGATGCGATCGACATTGTCCTGCACGGGCAACACCGCCGGCACGCGCATCAGCCTCACCGCTTCGAAGGCCCGCCCCAGGATCTGGCTGAGCCGATCCAGGTCGACCGGCTTGTTCATGTAATCGAACGCGCCGTTCTTCATGGCCTCGATGGCGGTATCCGTGGTGCCGTGCGCCGTGATGAAGATGACCGGCGTCTTGGGGGCCAGCGTGTGCAGGTCCTGGAAGACATCGAGCCCGGAGCGATCGGGAAGTTGCAGATCGAGCACGACCACGTCGGGATCATGGAGCTGAAGCTGCTCCAGCCCTTCCGCACCGGTACCGGCCGTCAGCACCTCGACGCCGTCTTCCTCGAAGACATAGCGGAACGAGTAGCGGACGCTTTCTTCGTCGTCGATGACTAGGAGCTTAGCCATTCAGTCTGTGGTCCTGCAATCATGTGCTTGCACTCCCCGCGGCGGCCACCGAGGCAATCGGGGCCGCCTTGCTCGCGGGCAGCGTGATCGTCACGCACGCGCCCCCTTCGGGGCGGTTGCCTGCCGAGATCTTGCCCTGATGGTCCTTGACGATGCGCTGGCTGATGCTCAGCCCCAGCCCGGTGCCGGTCGCCTTGGTGCTGGCAAAGGGCGTGAACAGCCGATCGCTCATCTCTTCGGGGATGCCCGTGCCAGTATCGCAGATCGTGATCTGCACGCCATCGCCGGGCCGCTGCTTGATCAGGATCTCGAGGTGGCCTCCGTCGGGCATCGCGTCGAGCGCGTTGATGAACAGATTGACCAGCACGTTGCAGAACTGGCCCGGGTCGATGTGCAGCATGACGGTCTCGTCGGTGGAGCGGCAATCGATCTCCACGCGTTGCTGCCTGGCCCGGGCACGAACCAGTTCCACGGCCTGGGCCACCACTTCGCTCAGGTCGCAATCCTGGAACTTCAGGCTGGGGGGGCGGGCAAAGTCGAGGAAACCTTGCACCGTCTGTTCGAGCCGTACCACCTCGTTGTGAATCACGGCGAGGTTGTCGCGCGTGAAGGGCTTGGGATTCTGCGTCCGCAGCGCCGCCTCGACCAGCATCTTGACCGAGGTAAGCGGGTTGCGGACTTCGTGGGCCACGCTGGCCGCAAGCTGTCCGACCGCCGACATCTGCTGGGCCCGCAACATTTCCCAGTGATGCCGCTGCAAGCGGGCCGTCACTTCTTCGACGCGGCCCACCACGTGCTGCAAGTGCTTGTCGAGGTTGTCGAGGTCGCCGTCCGCAACGACGCGCACCGAAGCAACACCTTCGTCGAGACGCTGGGCCATGTCCTGCACGTGTACGCTCAGTTGATAGATCGACTTGCTCAGGCCGCGGGCAATGCCGTAGCCCATGATCAGACC
>JBFWSD010000537.1:0-5384 GCA_050248575.1 Gemmataceae bacterium | reverse complement strand
AAGGCATCGATGCACAGGATGGCGTCGAAGAACTCTGCGGCAAAGGGCAATGACCTGGCGTCGGCATGGACCGGAAAAACTTCCTTTTCCACGCGGGCGTCGCGGATCCGTTGCAGGTTGTCCGTGGCACGGAACCAGAGGTCGGCGGCCCAGACCTGGACGCCGTATTCCCGGTGCAGAAAGATGGAGGAGGATGCCTTGCCACAACCCAGGTCGAGCACGCGCAGCCCGGGCTGCAACTCGAGTGTTTCGGCCAGCCACTCGGTCAACCAGAGCACATTCGCCCCACCGCTGGCATTGGCAAGCACCCAGTCCGGGTGATAGCGAGAAGACCGGGGAAAGCGTTCGGATTGAAGTCGGTCGTCGGTAGGCATTGGTCAACACCCCAGTTCTTCCACCAGTCCCAGTCCACTTCCACGCCGAGCCCCGGGCCATCGGGCACGACGTCAGTGGCCCGTCGATTTTGACCGGGTTCTTGACCAGGCTAGGCTCGTGGTAGTCGGAGCCGAGCAGTCGCCAGGGTACTGTTCCACCTTCCCATTCGCTGCCGTGGCCATTTCGGCATCTTCGACAAACCTGACTAGTACGCTTCTCCCCCGGCCAGCCCTTGTGTGCAAAAGTCCCGCAGTTGCTGTTCGGGATACAGGCAGAAGGCGTAGTCGCGACGGGCCAGGATCGCGTTGGCTTGCAGCTCTTCTCTCAGCCTCTGCAGACCTTGTTCGAGTTGCTGGCCATTGGAGGGCAGCTCTTGCCGCAATGCTTCCGTCACGGCGCGAAGGTCGAGGTAACGCTGGCGTCGCTCGTGCGGGCTGCCCGGCTCTTTGGCGATCAGTGCTTGTTTGCGGGCAAGCAACGTTCGATCGTTCCCATCCAGATGGCGTTGCGGGTTCCAGTGGCGGTCGCGCAGCTCATGCTGGAGGCGGCTTGCCTCTTCGGCATGTGCCGAGAAGTGGGGCAAGGGCAATCTCGTCGTGGCCGACACGGCCACGAAGGCCGGCGCGGGCAGCCCGTGAAAACGCGACAGGATGGCATCGGTCAGCTCATCGTACTTGGCCCCGCCGATGCCGTGCACGAACAGGTCGGCCAGGAAGAGCCGGGCAAACAACGTGGTGGTAAGAGCGCGGCTGCGCAGGCGAACCCCGCGGGCCGCCACGTCTTGCCACGCCTGCACGCCACGCTCCAGGTCGCGAACCGGCACGGCAAGCACGGGCTGCTCAGCCCTCTCCAGACGCAAATGGACACAGTCACGTTCACGCCGGGCAAAGATGCGGGCACGACGAGGCGCGTCGCTCGTCCAGCCCCACAAGGGCGCTTCGAACCAGTCGCCTTCGCGCGCGAGCTCGGGCACCGGATGGGCTCGGCTGCGCACCTGATGGCGGCGGCGATACTCTGCCAGGCTCTCGTTGTAGATCGCCTGGAAGCGAGGCAGCTCGGCCAGCAAGTGCAGCGCAAACGTCGCGAATGCCGGACCGACGCACAGGCGGCTCAGTGGCACTTCCAGGTTGTGGCAACCCCAGCGCCGCTCGTAGGCGCGGCGGGCCGACACGATCCGCTCCCCCAAGAGCGGCGTGCGCGAGGCTGCTTGCCCCAGCTCGGCCCAGAATCCTGCCAGCACTGGCACGAAGGGCCAGTCGCGCACCTGCTCGGCCACGCGCCCGGGCACGCTGGCCAGCAGCTGCTCGTCGACCACGCGGCGCTCCTCGAAGGGAACATCCGCCGTCTCGCGATCGACCGCCACCATGGCACGATGCACGCGGACCGGATCTACCGCGGGCAACTGCCCCGCTCCCCACGCGGGCAGCCTCAGCGTGACGCTCTTGACGATGTCGCTATCGACGATGAGGTTGAGGGGCACGGCACCACTGGTGCGGGCCAGCCGGTTCAGCACGAAGTTCTTGAACCAGACGCCCGGATGAAACAGCTCGGGCTGATGGCCGCCGACGATCAGCGCCGCGGGGGGGGAAGTGGCCCGCTCGGGCAACGGCTCGACTGCTTCCTGGAGATAGTCGATGGCGGCCCGCCAGGCCTCGTGCCGCGCTTGGGCGCGCAGCTCCACGAGCGGGCGGCCCAGCAACTCGACGCTGTTCTCGTTGAGTACACGGCGATTGCCTTCGAGCAGCTGGGCAAACTTCTCCCCCGGCGGCTCGAAGAGCACGCCCCCTTCCTCGACAGGGGCCGAGAGGCGCGCGCGGTCGATCACCTTCAGTTCCCCTTGGGCAAGATCGAACAAGGAGTGGAAGCGGCGGGACAGGGCAAGGTCAGCCCCCAGCCGTCGCGCACCAGCCGCTCGGCATCATCCATGACCTCGCGATAGTAGCGCAGGCGGCGCTCGGCATCGTCGAGCACGCCGCCGAAGGCGCGGTTGGGATCGAGATAAAGGCGCGGCACACCGATCTCCTTGATGCGCAGCTTGAGGTAGGCGGCTTGCACCCAGAGTTGCAGCGGCATGCCCCAGGCCGTCTCGGTAATGTGCAGACGGGCCAGCGCTTCGCGCCGGTAAGCCTTGAAGCCGCAGAACGCATCGGTGAGTCTCAGCCCGAAGCGTTCGTTCAACTCGCGGGTGATGCGCTGATTGATCTGGGCCCGATCGGCAGGCGGCACGTCGTCCTGGCGGAAGTCGCGCAGGTAGCGGCTGCCCGAGACGATGTCCGCATCGTGAATGGCTTCGGTGAGCACCGGGATGCGCGCCGGTTCGTGCTGGCCGTCGCAGTCCATGGTGACCAGGACATCGGCGTCGCTGGCGAGGGCATGGCCGAAGGCGGAGCTGAGGGCGGCCCCGTAGCCTCGATTCTGAGGATGGGTGAGCACGTGCAGGCTGCTGCCCGCGGGGCCCGTCTTGGCCAGCTTGGCCAGCAAGGCACAGGTCTGGTCGGTGGAGCCGTCGTTCACCACGAGAAGATCGGGGCAGTAGCGCCAGGCTTCGCGGATCACTCCCTCGAGATGGCGTTCTTCGTTATAGACCGGGATGGCCGTGAGTACTTTCATGCGTGAATCCCCGCAAGTCGGTCGATCAGGCAAGCAAGGGAGAAGCAAGCGGGCGTGCAACCTACCTCATTTTAACTGTCGAGGAAGCGATGTCAAAGGAGCGCGGCAAACGCTTGCCGAAGGCAGCCCGCCGGACCTACCGACTGTGACGCCGTGAAAGGGCCGCCTCTTACCTGGAACCGCCAGCTTTCTCGCCGGGCACGGACTGCCCCAAGAAAAATCCTGGTTCTCGACTGGAATCGCGTGCTTTGGGGTTGCATCGTCAGGGCCGGCTCGCTATACGCCTCGCTTCCAATCCTTACGAACTGTACCCGTGGCGCTCTGGGCGCAAGTGGCGCTGGCCGGGTTGTGACCGTGCCCAAGTTGGTAGTTGTCGTCTACCAGGGGGATAGGATGAAGCCAGGGAAGATCGTGATCGCGCTGGCGCTGAGCTGGCTGGTGATTCCGGGGCCGGTTTGGTCTCAGGAAGCCATTCCGTTGTACAACAGTGGCACAGGCGGGCCAGGGCGGCCCGTGCGCGGCAACCGCATGGCATTGCCGGAGCCCGAAGGCTACATGGTGAGCGAGGGGCCAATGAACGGCCAGCCCGTCGCCATGCCCGAAGGCTATGTCGCCGAAGGCGCCCCCATGCAGGAATGGGAAGATCCCGAGCTGGGCGGCCACTACACCTTCTACACCAGCCTCGAGTTCCTGCTCTGGAAAGCGCGCCGCCGCGATCAGGACTTTGCCATCCTGGATCAGATCAACGACGGCCGCGCCCAGGGGCGCATCGAGAACGCTCAGTACACGGGCAACGCCGCCTTCCGCATCGGACTGGGCATGCATCTGCCCGAGGAATGGACAGCCACGGCCTACTACACTTACTTCCACAGCGCGAACGGCAACTTCCGCGTCGCGCCTCCGGGCGGCGTGCTCTACGCCACGCAGACGCATCCGGGGCTGGTCGAAGAAGCGGCCGTCGCCAACGCTCTCAACAGCATCAACTACAACGTGTGGGACCTCGAATTCTCGCGCCAGTTCGAAGTGGCCAACGAGACGTTCGGGATCCGCCCGTTCGGCGGCCTGCGCTTCGCCAACATCAGCCAGAACATGACCGCCTACTACAACGGCGGCGACGCCACCAACGACTTCGTCTTCACCGGCAACAACCTGATCGCCGGCGGTATCCGCATGGGTGCCGAGTGCAGCTGGAACATGTGCTGGGGCCTGAGCCTCTACTGCCGCGGGGCCGGTTCGCTCCTCTACGCCGACTACGATTACACTATCAACGAAGCGAACGCCGGCGCCACCGTATCCAACGTGCTGGGCACCAACCAGCAGATCGTGCCCACGTTGGAAACGAACCTCGGCATGGCCTACACCTATCGCAACTTCCGTTTCAGCGTCGGCTACGAATTCATCAACTGGTTCGGCCTGAACGACAACATCGACTTTGCCGACGACATTCACCAGGGCAAGTTCTTCCGTCGCGCCAGCGACCTCAGCCTGAGCGGCGTCACCTTCCGCACCGAGCTGAGCTTCTGACGACGGCCAGACTGGTCAGACGACAAGAAGACCCGGCTTCCGCAAGGAGGCCGGGTCTTTTTTCTTTGGATCGTCTTGTAGGGTCAGCCCCGAGCGCGGGCAAAGATCATCTGCCCGCCCGGATCGATGAAGCAGCTTCGGCGGCGGCCCAGGCAGCGGAAGCCAGCCCCTGCCATCAGGCGGGGCAATTCCTTCGCATCCAGCGTCGGCCCGACGTCCAGCATGGCGATTCCATCCGCCACGAGCAGCCGCTGCATCTCGGCCACCAGCGGCGCGGCCGAGGTCGAGTTCAGATGATGACCGACGATGCCCGAGGCGTTGATCACATCGACACTGCGATCGGGCAGCGCTTCCCCGCCGGGCTGCCGCAGCTCCTCGGTCACCGATTGACAGACGAATTCCACAGCGACGGCGGCCCCGCTTTGCTGGCGATAGTCGCGCTGCCGAGCAATGTCCACCAGTGCCGCCGTGAACTCGTAGCCGATGATTCGCGATCCCTGCGGGCAGTAGAACGCCAGCACCGCGGTCGAGCTGCCCGTGCCGCAGCCCAGATCGAGCACGGTGAGGGGCCGATCCGCCACGTGCCCGCTGAGGCTGCGCGGGATCGTCCGCCAGTTGGCCCAGTCTTGCCGGCCATTGATCAGATCGAACTCGGCCACCGACATGCGGCGATAAGCGTCGGCCACCGCGTTCTCATCGGCGGTGCGAAAGCAGATGCCTCGCCGCCGGAGAGCGCGTTCGGTGCGGATCTGGCGGTAACAGACAGCCACGATGTTCCCCGGGCCCTGTCGGCGAATCGTGCCTTCGTCGATGACAAGGTGCGCAGTCACTCCGCCAGTGCATGGCCCGCTTGCTGCGCCAGACAGAGCCGGGCC